>DATKHQ010000158.1:0-13354 GCA_035510175.1 Candidatus Sulfotelmatobacter sp.
GTGCGGTCGGCGCCGAACGTCGGGGTCATCCAGCCGGCCCGGGCGCGGGCCGTCCAGCCGACGTCGACGTCCTCGGTCCGGTGCAGCTTGTCCATGTCGTGCGTCGCCTCGAACGTGTCGCCGACGGACTCCATCTCGACCCACGGGTAGGCGAGCGTGCGGTGCGGAGGCACCAACGCCCCCGGCGGAGCGCCGGGCAGCGGCGCGAACAGCTCGTCGTCGTAGGCGTAGCCCGCTCCAAAGCGCAGCGCTCGGAGCTCCGTCAGACCCGACGACCACGCGTAGCCGACGTCGAACAGGCGGCTCTGCTGGCGGAACTGCGCGATGACCCGGCCGAAGTCCCACAGGGAGGTCGTCTGGAGCCGCTTGAGGATGGAGGCATGGTTCGCCCAGCGGCAATCGAGACAGTAGAACGGGATCCCGGCCTCGAAGCTGCGGACCGTGCCGTCGCTGTTGTTCTGCGCCTCGAGCGAAAGGGCCACCCGGGACCGGCCCATGTTCGGATCGCGGTAGCGGAGACGGTCGATCGTCCGGTCGATGTCCTGCTCGTGGATGAACGAGAGCAGCTTCCCGAACCCGGCGACGTTCGTGTCCTGGAGGCCGAAGTGGTACTCGTTCACGCCGCCGCTGCGGCTCAGACCGAGGTCGGGCTGCAGCGTCCAGACGTCCCGCGTGACGACCCGCACGTCGACCGTGTTTTCCGCGTAGCGCACCGGCTCGATCCGGGCGTCGTAGAGGTACCCCTGCCTTCGGAGCAGCCGCTCCGACTCGTCGAGAATGCGGCGGGAGTACGGCTCGCCGGACGAGAACAGGAGGAGATCGCGGATGGTCCCCGCGCGCGTTTTCGGGTGGAGCGCGTCGGCGGCGCGGAAGAGCTTGTTGTCCTCCCCCGGGACCGTCGGATCGAAGATGTCCTTCGCCTCGATCTCGATCGCTCCGATCCGCGCGCCGCGGGATTCGAGCACGTCGTCCGGCGGGAGCGCGGACGCCGTCTCCCCGCCGAGCGCGGAGAGGGGCGGGAGCAACGCCGCCAGGACCGGGGGGGCAACCCGACGCATCGACCGTCGCAGGAAGCGCACGACGCGCGGAACATACCCTGTCTCCACCGGGAATCGCACGGGATCGCGCAAGGGCGGTAGGATGCGCTCGCCCGGGAGGGGCCCCGCATGTCGCGCGTCCGCACCGGTCTCGAGATCTTCCTCGACCCCGCGGGGAACGCCGCGGGCTTGCCGCGCGGCGCGCGCCTCGGCATCGTCGCGCACCCCGCCTCGATCGACGCGGGCGGACGCCATCTCGTCGACCGCCTCGCGGGCGACGCGCGCTTCCGGACCGTGCGCCTGTTCGCTCCGGAGCACGGGATCCGCGGCGAGGCGCAGGACATGGAGTCGGTCTCGGAGGGCGCCGACCGCGCGACGGGGCTGCCGGTGATCAGCCTCTACGGCGAGTCGGAGGCGACGTTGCGCCCGGCCGCGCGGCATCTCGACGGACTCGACGCGCTCGTCTACGACCTCCAGGACGTCGGGAGCCGCTACTACACGTTCGTCACCACGATGTCCTACCTCATGGACGCGGCGCGCGAGGCGGCGCTGCCGCTGATCGTGCTCGATCGCCCGAACCCGATCGGCGGGCGCGAGGTCGAGGGGCCGGTCCTGTCGTCCGAGATGGCGTCGTTCGTCGGCCGCTTCCCGATCCCGGTCCGTCACGGGATGAGCAGCGGAGAGCTGGCGGGTCTGTTCAACGAGGCGTTCGGTCTGCGATGCGACCTCCGCGTGGTCCCGGCCGCGGGATGGCGCCGCGAGATGCACTACGAGGACACCGGGCTGCCGTGGGTCCTTCCCTCGCCGAACATGCCGACCCCGGACACGGCCCGGGTCTACCCGGGCGGGTGCCTGGTCGAGGGAACGAACCTCTCGGAAGGCCGGGGGACGACGCGTCCGTTCGAGCTGATCGGCGCCCCGTGGATCGACGCGAGGGCGCTCGCGGACGCGTGCGCGTCCGCGGGCGACGCCGAGGGGCTCGACGGGGCGCTCTTCCGGGCCGCCCACTTCCGGCCGACCTTTCAGAAGCACTCCGGGCACAGCTGCGGCGGCCTCCAAGTCCACGTCACCTCGCGCGATCGCTTCCGGCCCTTCGCGACGTACCTGGTCGTGCTGCGCGAGGCGGCGCGCTTGGCTCCCGATCTGTTCCGCTGGCGCACGGAGCGGTACGAGTTCGTCTCCGACCGGCTCGCGATCGACCTTCTGCTCGGCCGGACGGACCTGCGACCGATGATCGAGGCCGGGGCGCCCCTCGCCGAGATGGAGGCGGCCTGGCGGGACGACCTGGCCGCGTTCCTGTCGACGCGCAGCCGATTCCTTCTCTATCCGGACTAGCGCGCCGGGCGCATCGGCGGCATCGACAGCACGCCCGGCTCGCCGCCGGCGAGGCCGGCCTGTCGCAGCAGCGCCAGCACCGGACGAAGCTCGCGCATCGCGTCGACGGCGGTCGTGGACCACGAGTCCGACTCGCTGCTGTCCGGGCGCTGATGCAACAGCGTCTCGAAGAACGAGCGCTTCCGCGGATAGAGCGTCAAATCGACGTCCTTCGACGCGGGGATTTTCGCCGCCTCCTTGACGAGCGCTAACGCGACGTCCATCCCGCCGAGCGCGTCGACGAGGCCGAGATCCTTCGCATCCTCGCCGGACCAGATCCGCCCTTTCGCGATCGCGAGCACCTTGTCCTTGGGGAGGCGCCGCCCGGCGGCCACCTTCGAGGTGAAGTCGACGTAGACCCGGTCGAGCCACTGCTGGAACTTCGCCCACTCCTGCGGCGTGTAGTCGGTCGAGGCGTCGAACATCGTGCCGTTGGCGCTCGTGTGGATCTCGTCCCAGTCGATGCCGAGCCGGGTCCAGAACCCCTTGGTGTAGAGCTTGCCGCCGAGGACGCCGATCGAGGCGGTGATCGTGCCGGGCTGCGCGACGATCTTGTCCGCCCCCATCGCCACGAAGTAGCCGCCGGAGCCGGCGAGGTTCCCCATGCTCACGACGACGGGCTTGCCCGCCTTGCGGGCGAGCTGCGTCTCGCGCCAGATCGTGTCGGAGGCGACGTACGAGCCCCCGGGGCTGTCCACGCGGAAGAGGATCGCGCGGACGTCCTCGTCCTCGCGCGCCGCGCGGAACGCGGCGGCGACGGTGTCCGAGCCCATCGTCGAGCCGGACAGCGGGCTGTACCCGCCCTCCCCGCGTGAGACCGCCCCCACGCCGTAGATCAGGGCGATCTTGTCCCCGGACGCGTGCGGCCTCCCGGCGCGCTCGAGGTACTTCTCGACGTAGAGGAACTTCGGGGTGCCGCCGGCTTTCGCCTTGAGCTTGTCGAAGACCTCGTCGCGGTAGAGGAGCCCGTCGACGAGCTTCGCGTCGACCGCCTGCTGGCCGAGGAACGGCCCCTGGTCGAAGCGCGCGCGGACCTCGGCCTCCGTGAGCTTGCGCGCCGCGGCGATCCCGCGGACGATCTGCGAGAACTGGGAGTCCATCAGCTTCTGCATCGCCTCGCGGTGCGGCGCCGTGTACTGCGACTCCGTGTAGACGTTCATCGCGTTCTTGTACTCGTACCTGTGGTCCATTCGCGGGACGACGTCGAGCTTCTCGAACATGTGCTTGAAGAACGGCGACTCGTACATCAGCCCCGTCAAGCCGATGTCCCCCGAGGGCTGGAGGTAGATCGTGTCGAACGCGGTGGCGAGGTAGTACGCGCCGTTTCCGGCGCCGAACTCGCCGAAGGTCTCGGACCAGGCGACCGCCGGCTTCCCCGACTTGCGGAAGCGCAGGATCGCGTCGCGGAACTCCTGGATCTGCGCCATGCCCATGGGGACGGCGCCAAGGCGCGCGACGAGTCCGGCCACGCGCTCGTCCTTGGCCGCGCGGTCGATGCCGTCCACGATGTCCCGCGTCGTCGGCTCCTCGCCGCCGAACGCCTGGGACACCGTCTGGTCGGGCAGGTATTCCTCGATCTCCCGGTCGAAATCCGCCTCGAGGACGAGCTTCGACGGGAGCGAGCGCGGGCCCCGCGCCCCCAGAAACTCTATGGCGACCGTCGTGCACAGGGCCAGCACGCCGAGCACCGCGATCACCAGGAGGAGACCCAACAGTTTCTTGCTCATCGCGGACCTCCGCGTCGTCCGATGGTGCCGTCAGTCACGGGGTGTGCCGGCCGCATCGGGGAGAGTCGATCGTCGGCGGCCGCGCCCTTGCTCAGGCGAGGTTGGTGGAGCTGAAGGGGATCGAACCCTCGACCTCATGACTGCCAGTCATGCGCTCTCCCAGCTGAGCTACAGCCCCGGCCAAGCCCGCGCATTTTGCCACCCCCCTCGGCGAGCGTCAACAATCCGGCACGCCGGTCACGCATTCCTTGACGCGCGCACGAGGCGGTCGATACGCTGATGCGCTTTCTCCCGCGGAAGCGCATGGGGCCCGGTGGCTCTCCCGGTCTTCAAAACCGCGTGTCGGGCGCCTGAGGCGTCCGGGGTGGGTTCGACTCCCACACGCTTCCGCCACGAGGATCCGATGCCGTTCGCGCTGGCGATCCACGGCGGAGCGTGGAACATCCCCGACGACGAAGTCGCCTCGCACGAGCTCGGACTCCTCCGCCCGCTCACGCGCGGCTACGCCGCTCTCGCGAAGGGGGCCTCGGCTCTCGACGTGGTCGAGACGGTGGTGCGCGCGCTCGAGGACGACCCGACCTTCAACGCGGGGCGCGGGGCGCACCTCAACGCCGCGGGAGACCTCGAGCTCGACGCGTCGATCATGGACGGCACCGACCTGTCGGCCGGCGCGGTCGCGTCGGTCGACGGCGTGCGTCACCCGGTGTCGCTGGCCCGCCGGGTCCTGGAGAGGTCCCCCCACGTGCTCCTCGTCGGGGACGGCGCCCGGAGCTTCGCGCGGGCGACGGGGGTCGAGCGGTGCCCCACCCGCTCGCTCCTCGTCGGTCGCGAGCTCGCGCGGTGGAAGGCGATCCGGGCGGGAGATCGCTCGCTCGTGCGTCACGAGTTCTCTCCGCGCAGGCACCCTCACGGCACGGTCGGCGCGGTGGCGCGCGACCGGCGAGGCCGACTCGCGGCGGCGACGTCCACCGGGGGAACCCAGGACAAGGCTCCCGGGCGCGTCGGCGACTCGCCGATCATCGGCGCCGGGACGTACGCGGACGGCCTGCTCGGCGCGGCGTCCTGCACCGGCTGGGGAGAGGCGATCCTGCGCGTGGCTCTCGCGCACACCGCCGTCGCGGCGCTCGCGGGCCGCGCCGCGCCCGACGCCGCGGCGGCCGCAGCGCTCGCCGCGCTCCGGAGGGTGAAGGGCTTCGGCGGCCTCGTGATCGTCGATCGCCGGGGCCGCGCGGCGGCGCGGTTCAATACGCCGCGCATGGCCCGCGGCATCGCCGACGCCCTCGGAATCCGGGTCGCGGTGGACCGCGGGGACCGCGCCCGTTGAGGATCCCGCGCGCGCTCGCCTGGCTCCTCGTCGGGATGGGGGTCTTCACCGCGGGGCTGCTTCGCCAGTATCACGATCTCACGCCGGGAGCGTCCTTCCTCGGGCCGGCGGTGGGGAGCCTGCTGTTCGGCTGCATCCTCTTCCTCTTCCTCGTCGCCGCGCGCGAGCGGCAGATCGGTGCGGCGCCGGGCCCGGGAATCCGCGTCGGCAGCCTCACGCCGCTGCTCCTGATGCTCCTCGGAGAGAAATGGATCTCCTCGAGCGCCTATCCCGCGCTGTTCGCGCGGATCGCGCCCGCGGACCTGCCGCCGGAGTCCGCCGATGCGTGGTTCCGCCTGCTCTGCGGGGTGGGCTTGCTGGCGGTGGTCCTCGTCACGTCGCGCTTCTCCGCGCCCGCCGCCGCCTGGGTCGGGCGGCGCCTCGCCCCTTCCCGCGTGCTGCCCGCCCTTGGCATGGCCTCGGCCGCGATCGCGACGACGTACGCGTTCCTCGCGGCCCTCTCGCTGCTCGCCGGCGCGCGCGTGGGCCTGATGCCCACCGGGGCCCCGGGACCGGTCCTCGTCATCGTGCTCGGGCAGGCGGCCCTGGCCCTCGGCGAGGAGGCCTACTTCCGCGGGCTGGTGCTCGGCGAGATCCTGCGCCTCCTCCCGCGCCTGGGTGTCGCGAGCGGCGCCTGGCGGCGCTGGATCGCGGTCGGCGCGACGTCGGCCATGTTCGCCATGGAGCACCTCGGCGGCGCCAGCACCTGGGAGGAGCTCGTCCGTCGCTCGGTGTTCACGCTCGCGCTGGGGCTCCTGTTCGGCCTGCTGGTGCTCGCCACCGCGAACCTCTGGTTCGCGGCGTTCCTGCACGCCTGGATCGACTGGCTGCTCCTGGGCGTCGCTCCGCGCCTGGCCACGGGCTCGCCCGAGGCCGGTTGGCCGCCCGGCGTCTACATCTTCGTGGCGCTCATCCTCGCGTTCGTCGCCGCCTACCGGGTCGCGCGGAGCGGCTTGCGGGCCAGAACTCCGCTCATCCCCGAGCCTCCACGGCGTCGTCCGTGATCTCGAAGATCCGGTCGAGGCGGATGATCTCGAGGACCGCGCGGACACCCGGTCGCACCCCGTGGAACCGCAGTCGCGCTCCGCGGGCTCGCGCGGACTTGTAGATCGCGACCAGGACGCTCAGACCGGACGAGTCGATGAACTCGACCGGCGCCAGATCCACGGCGGCCTGCTTGGCACCGCTGATCGCGGCGAGGGCGGAGGTCTTCGCCTCGGCCGCGTTCGCGGTGTCCAGGGCGTCGCCGCCGTCGAACTCCAGGTGAACGATGCCTGGGCGCGGAGAGGTCACGATCCACATCACGCATCCTCCCGCGCCGATTCCATGGGCATGCGCAGCACCGCCTCGATCGCGTCGTGCTTCCCCTCGCGCACGACCGCCGAGAGCTCGCGGATGAGCTGCGCGATGCGCTGCGACGACTCCTCGATGACCGCCGCCGCCTTCATGACCTGGGGGTCGTCCACCTTGCGCGCGGAGAGGATCTGCGCGCGTCCGAGCAGGGCCGTCAGCGGGTTGTTGATCTTGTGGCTCAAGACCGCCAGCGTCTTCATCACCTCCGCCAGCTTCTCGAGGCGGACCCGCTCCTCGGCATCACGGGTGCGCTTGGTGATGTCGGTGACCAGGACGACCTCGCTCCCCGGCGAGTCCGGGATCGGCCGCCGCGAGACGAGGACGGTCACGGCGCCGTGCGCGGGCACCGTGAGCGCCATCTCGCCGTCCGCGCCGGCCGCGATCCCGTCGCGCAGCGCGCGCGACCACCCCGGGGCATCGACGTCGCCCAGCAGGTGCCGCGCGGCCGCATTCGCCCGCACGACCGTCCCGTCCGCCGCGAGCACGACGATCCCGGAGGACAGAGCCGCGAGCACGCCATCCAGGCGCGCGTTGGCCTCCTCGAGCATCCGCGACTTCCGCTTGAGCTCTTGGGCCGCGAGAGCCTTCTCCTTCAGGGCCGTCGCCTGCGTCGCGAACATCACGAGCGCCTTGAGCTGCCTCAGGCTTTCCGGCGCGCGGTCGGCCGACCGCCGATCGAGCACGGCCGCCGGGAGCGCCGACAAGCGCCGCTCGTACTCGTCGATGACCCGGTCGAGCAGCTCGTCGAGGTCGTGGCTCCGCTCGATCAGGTCGAGGCCGACCTCGTGAAGCCGGCACAGCTCGGCGAGATCCGGGAGAATCGTCTCGGTCTCGGCATTCGAGATCCGGGCCAGGAGTTCGTGTCGCGTCATGACGCACCTCGCTGCCGTGCGGGGGCGCCGCACCGGACGCGCCGCTCGGTGATGAGCTCGATCGATCCGCCGCCGGGCACGGTGTGAAACGACACCGCGTCGACGAGCCGTGAGATCAGGTACATTCCGTAACCCCCTTCCTCGGGTCGGGACAGATCCGGCGGGGCGTACCGCGCCGGGTCGAACGGCACGCCGCGGTGCCGGACGGTCGTCACGACCCGTTCCGGCTCGGCGCGCATCGACAGCTCGATCAGCCCGTCGCGCCGCCCGCCGTAGGCATGCCGGTAGACGTTCGCGCAGCTCTCCGTGAGCGCGATCGCAAGCGCCGCCGCTTCCTCGTCGCCGAGGCCCGCGCCGTGCGCCGCACCGATCACCCACCGGCGGACCGAGCGGAACGTCGCCGGGTCGCTCGTCAGCGACAGCGTGCCGATGACGGGCTCAGGCATGGACGGCCTCGTCGAGCGGCGCGCCCGCGGCCTGGGCGGGAACGACGAGCCGAAACTCGCTGCCCCCGCCGGGTCGCGGGCGATAGACCAGCGTCCCCCCGTGCCGGCGCACGATCGCGCGCGCCTCGAACAGCCCGAGACCGATCCCGCGGGGCTTCGCCGTGAGCACGTCCCCGCCCTGCTCGAACGCTTCGAATGCCCGGGCGAGATCGCCCTGCGGAAGCCCCGGCCCCGCGTCGAGCACGCTCAGCGCGACGCCAGCGTGTCCGTCCGCCTCGGGCCCGGGATCCGCGGGGGCGACGCGGACCTCGATCGGAGCGCCGGGCGGCCCGAACTTCCGTGCGTTGTCGATCAGGTTGGCGAGCGCGCGGGCGAGGCGGGCTCCGTCTCCGAACAGCGTCGCCGCCGCCGCGTCGATGACCACGCGGGCGCTCCCGGCGCCCCCCGCGAGGCGCAGCGCGCCGGTCACCAGCGCCTCGGCCGACATCGGCTCCGGGACCGGCGCCGACGCACCCGCCAACTGGGCGACGCGCAGCACCGCCGCGACCTTCTCCTCGAGCGCGTCCGCCGCGGCGAGCACCGTGGCGGCCATCTCCCGCCGCTGCGCGGCGTCGCCGTCGTAGTCGCGCAGGTAGGACGCGGCGCCGATGATCGCGGTGAGCGGCGTGCGCATCTCGTGGGACACGCCGGACAGGAACCGGTCCTTCGCCGCCTCGGCGACGGTGAGCTCGCGGCAGGCGGCCCGCAGCGCCGAGGTCCGGGCGCGGACGGCCTCCTCGAGCCGGTCCCGATGCGCGGCGAGCTCGGCGTGGGCCCGCACCTTCTCGAGACCGACCGACAGATGCCCGGCGACGGTGGCGAGGAAGCGCCGCTCCGTCTCGCCGGTGGTCCACGCCGCGCCGGGAGCCGCCACGACGAGGAATGCGCGGCGCTCCCGGTCGACCTCGGCGGCCGCGGCCGAGCCGGGCGCGGTCCCCGGATCCGGGCCGCGCGCGCCCGTGAGGTCCATGCTCGCGTAGGGACCGGTGCCGCCGATCATCCAGGCGAGCAACGGCTTGAGAGATCGCGAGCGGAGCAGTGAGCGCGCGGTGGGGCCCGCGCTCCGCTCGACCCGCCAGCCCGCGCGCCCCTCGCGGGAGAGGACGGCCGCGACCGAGACCGGATCGACGGCCACGATCGCGTCGAGCACCGCGTCGATGACGGTGGCCCGCTCGAAAGCGGCGGTCGCGGCGCGCAGCCCGTCGGACAGCCGCCGGAGCGCCTCGGCCTCGCGCTCGTGGCGCGCGGCGCGCGTCTGCGCCTCCGCGAGGCGGGAGGCGAGCTCGACGCTGCCCGCGACCGCGCCAAGCTCCGGATCGTCCCCGCGGACGACGATCGCCTGGCCGTCCCGGCGATCGCCGGTTCCGCAGCCGGCGTCCGCGCGCGCGCGGAGCGGCAGGAGCGCCCGCGCGAGCTCGGCGGAAAGCTCATCGGGTGCGATCCCGCGGCGCGTCGCGGGCTCGGCCTGCGCGACCAGGCGCGAGAGCAGCGCTTGGCTCGCCGCGGCGAAGGTCTCGACGACGCCCTCGCCTTGCGTGGCCGTCGCCGGGAGGATCCGGTCGGCGGGCACGCCGAGCCATCCCGCCACCGTGTCCACCGGGGTCGCGCCGGCGAGGTCGCGCTTGTTGAGCTGGACGAGGACCGGGACGCCGGCCGGGTCGAGGCCGTTGGCGCGCATGTTCGCGCGCAGGTCGTCCCATGCGCGCCGGTTGTCGTGTTCCCGGCCCGCGGCCGAATCGGCGACGAACACGACCGCGTCGGCCCCGGCCAGAACGATCCGTCGCGTCGCCTCGTAGCGGACCTGCCCCGGCACCGTGTAGAGCTTCATTCCGACCGCGAGGCCGAGCAGCCGGCCGAGATCGATCGACAGGAGGTCGAAGAACAGCGTCCGGTCGTCCGCGGTGTCCACCGAGACCAGGGGCGCGCGCCCCTCGGGGTCGGTGAGGCCGTGCAGCCGGACAAGGTTGGTCGTCTTCCCGCCCTGGGCCGGCCCGTAGTAGACGAGCTTCGCGGCGACGGTCCGGGCGTCGAGATTCCAAAGAGCCAAGGCCGGCCTCAGTTCGCCGAGGTCAGCCGGCGCAGGCAGCGCAGGAGATCGGAGGGGGAGATCGGATGCGGGGTGCCGTCGGACGGCGCCCCCGATTCCGCTCCGACCGCGGCGGCCAGCGCGTCGAGCTCGCCCGCGATCTCCGTGGAGGAGATCGGACGGGGTCGGTCGTTTCCGAGGGCTCTCACGCGGGTTGCGGGCATGGGGCTCCCCTTCCTTCAGCACGTCGCCAAGAGCTCGCGCACGCGGCGCTTGAGCTCGTGGGGCGAGTACGGCTTGGTCATGAAATCGGTCGCGCCCGCGGCGAGGCCGCGCTCGCGATCGTGTCCCCGGCCCTTGGCCGACAGGAGAACGATGGGGATCCGTGCGGTGCGCGCATCGCGGCGCAGCTCCTCGCACAGCGTGAACCCGTCCTTCCCGGGCATCATGATGTCCAGGACGATCAGGTCGGGGAGCCGGTCCGCGATCTGCCGGAGCCCGTCCTCGGCGTCGACGGCCGTGGCGGGGTCGTATCCCTCCTCGCGCAGGATCAGCTCGAGCGGGCGGCGGATGAACGCGTCGTCGTCGACGATCAGGATGCGCTTGACGCCGCTCATGGAGCCTCCGGGTCGGGGACGGCACGCAGGACCACCACGGTGCGGTCGTCGCTCGGCGCCACCGGGCCGGTGTGCCGCGCGAGCGCGAGCAAGATGTGCTCGCGAATCGTCGCGGCGGAGGCCCCCGGCCGTCGCGCGGCCGCGACGAGGCGCTCGAGACCGAAGGGCTGCCGTCCGGAATCCCTCGCTTCGACGACGCCGTCCGTGTAGACGACCACGACGTCGCCCGTCGCCAACGGAGTTGCGGCGTCGGACCAGCCGGCCGCTCCCGTCAGGCCGAGCGCGGGGCCCGAGGGCGGCAACATGGCGACCTCCCCCGACGCCCGCAGCACGACCGGCGGGTTGTGCCCCGCGCTCGCCCAGCGGATCTCGCGCCCTCCCGGGCGGATGCCGGCGAAGAAAAACGTCGCGAACAGGTCTGCCGCGCCGAGGTCCGACGCCACCACGCGATTGACGCGGGTCAGGATCTCCGCGGGGGACACCCGGGCTCGCGCCTCGGACTCGAGCGCTCCCTTCGCGATCGCCATGAAGAGCGCCGCGCCGACCCCGTGTCCCGCGACGTCGGCGACGGCCACGCCCAGGCTGCCGTCGGGCATCGGCACGTACCCGTAGTAGTCGCCGCCGATCCACTCCGCGGCGCGAAACCCCCCGGAGACCTCGAGGCCCGGGAACACTGGCTCGTGCCGCGGGAAGAGCCCTCGGTGGACCTGATGGGCGATGTCGTCCTCGCGGCGTCTCGCGTCGGCGCGACGCACGGCCTCGCCGAACCGGATGTTCCGGACGAACGCGGCCGTCAGCGATGCCACGGCGGTCAGGAGCCGTACCTCTCCTGTCCGGTATGTGCGATCCGTGGGGCGCCCGAACAGCGCGATCACGCCGAGCGGCGTGCCGGCGGAGGACGGGAGCGCGACGGCAGCGGCCGCCGCGGCCCCGCGCTCGTCGTCGAGCACCCACGTGCGCCCGGTCTCCGCCACCTCCGCGATCGCGGGAAGCGGCAAGGGCGCCGCCTCCCCCGGGGCCGATGCGGCGAGCGAGAGCCCCTCCCCGCACCTCAGCCATACCTCCCCCGCGTCGGCGCCGAGAACCGCGAGCACGTCGGAGAGCACGAGCCGCGCGAGCGCCGACTCGTCGAGCACCGCCCCGATGCGCTCGCACAGGCGGTACACGAACGTCACTTCCTCGTAGCGCTCGAGAACCTCGCGGCACAAGCTCTCGACGTCCGGATCCTGTGGGTGCGCCCGCTCCGAGGGCGCGGGGCTCGCCGGGTGCGCGACGCCTCGCCTCCCGGAATCGAGCTGGGACCTGATCTCGTCCATCGGAACCGATTCCCCCGGGGTGCATCCGTGCACCCGTCCGACGGGGAAGCAATATATTCACCACATATTGAATATCCAGAATTTGCTGACTGCATATTCGAAACTGACAAAACAGTCGGAATCTCTAGCGCGTCAGCCGGAGGCCTCGGGTGGCGGTGACGGAGTTTTGCCAACGGCACTGCTTCCGTTGCCGTTTTCCGTCGGGTGGCCCGAGACCCGGACTGCGGGCCGGTGGTCGGATCCGGCGCGGTCCAGGAGAATCCTCTTACCGCCCCGGATCGTCGAAGACGGCAGACCGGACGTTTTACGGGGTGGACGCCTGACGGAGGCGGTCCCGGATGAGCATGCCGACCGACGAAGACCTGTTGCTCGCGGTGCGGGGCGGAAACGTCGAGTCGCTCGGTGTGCTCGTGTCTCGCTGGGAGGATCCGCTGTACCGGTTCGTCTCGCGGATGGTCGACCGGCCGGACGACGCACGCGACGTCTGCCAGGAAACGTTTCTCCGCATCCTCCGCCGCTCGGACGCCTTCCGCGAGGGGGCGCGATTCTCCACGTGGATGTACCAGATCGCCCTGAACCTCTGCCGGGATCGCGCGCGACGCCGCAAGCGCTGGGGGCGGGTCGTGGTCGGGTCGACCACGCCGCTCTCGGACGACGCTCCCCCGCGCGAGTCGGCGGCACCGGAGACCGCCGACACGCATCCGGGAACCGCGCTCGAGGCGGCGGAGCGCCGGCGGGCCGTCCAGCGCGCTCTCACCCGTCTTCCCAACGATCAACGCGAGGTGCTTCTTCTCAAGGAATACGAGGGACTCAAGTTCCGCGAGATCGCCGAGGTCCTCGAGGTCCCGGAGAGCACCGTGAAATCACGGATGTACGCGGCTCTGGACGCGATGCGCGCGTCCCTCGAGCCGACCGGCATCCGCTAGGAGCCCGACATGAGCTGCGAAACCTTCCGTGAATCGATCCTCGGCCGCCTCTACGGGGAGAACTCCGCGACGGCCGACGACGCCCTCACCGTGCACCTGTCGTCGTGCTCGGCCTGCCGAGACGAGATAGACGCGCTCGCGCGCGTCCGCGAGGCGCTGCGCGACGGGGAGCCGCAGGTCGCGCGCGCGCCCCGCCTCCTCGTGCTGCACGACCGCCCGGCGTTTCGCCCGGCCTTGCTCGCGGCGTCGATCCTCGGC
>DATKHQ010000159.1:0-26200 GCA_035510175.1 Candidatus Sulfotelmatobacter sp.
GCGCATCGCGTCGGTGTGCACGGGCGCGTTCTTCCTCGCCGAGGCGGGCCTGCTCAAGGACCGCCGGGCGACGACGCACTGGTCGTACTGCGACCGGCTGGCCGCGGGGTATCCGGGGGTGCGCGTCGAGCCCGACACGATCTTCGTCCGCGAGGGGCCGATCTACACCTCCGCGGGCGTGACCGCGGGGATGGACCTGGCGCTGGCACTCGTCGAGGAGGACCACGGGCGCGAGGTCGCGCTCGGCGTGGCGCGCGAGCTCGTGATGTTCGTGCAGCGCCCCGGGGGCCAGGCGCAGTTCTCGGCGCAGCTCTCGGCCCAGCTGGCCGAGCACGAGCCGCTGCGCGATCTCCAGGCGTACGTCGCCGACCACCCGGCGGACGACCTCTCGATTCCCACGCTCGCGCGGCGGGTGGCGATGAGCCCCCGGAACTTCGCGCGCGTGTTCACGCGAGAGGTCGGGACGACGCCGGCCCGCTTCGTCGCCTCGGTCCGCGTCGAGACCGCGCGGCGCCTGCTCGAGGAGACGCACGACGACCTCGAGTCGATCTGCGCGCGGAGCGGGCTCGGGAGCACCGAGTCGATGCGGCGCGCGTTCCTCGCCGCCGTCGGCATTCCGCCCAGCCAGTACCGGGAACGGTTCAATCGCCGGACCCCGTTGCCTTCGAGGAGGCTCGCATGAAGACCCTGCTCGACGTCCTGGGATCGCTCCTTCTCGTTCTCGCGCTCGTGCCGCTCGCGTCGGCGGGCGGGAAGCACTACGTCTGCCCGCCGTGCGGCATGCCGTGCGACGCGGACGTGTTCGACGCCCCCGGAGCCTGCCCGAAGTGCGGAGCGGCCCTCATCGACGAGGACGAGGCCAAGGCCCAGCTCGCCGCGCGCAAGACGGTCGGCATCCTGATCTTCAACGGCGTGCAGATCATCGACTACACCGGGCCGTACGAGATCTTCCAGAGCGCCGGCTTCGACGTGTACACGGTCGCCGAGACGAAGGACCCGATCACGACCGTGGCGGGCATGACCGTCGTCCCCAAGTACGCGCTCGCCGACGCGCCGCAGCCGGACATCCTCGTCGTGCCCGGGGGGAGCATCAACGGCCCCATGGACAGCGCCGCGACGCTCAAGTGGGTGAAGGAGACGGCGGCGAAGACGCGTTTCACGATGTCGGTCTGCAACGGCGCGTTCATCCTCGCAAAGGCGGGGCTGCTCGACGGGCTGACCGCGACCACGACGCACGGGCTGATCACGCAGCTGCGGGCGGAGTACCCGAAGACGAAGGTCGTGTACGACCAGCGGTTCGTCGACAACGGGAAGATCGTCACGGCCGGGGGCCTGACCGCAGGGATCGACACGGCGCTGCACGTCGTCTCGAAGACCCTGGGCCGCGGCACCGCGCAGCGCACGGCGCTCGGCGAGGAGTACGACTGGCACGAGAAGAACGGATTCGTCCGCGGCCTGCTCGCCGACGCGAACCTCCTTCCCTGGATCGATACCTCGATCGACGGCACGGGGACGTGGGACCTCATCCGCACCGAAGGAGGAACCGACCGCTGGGACGTCGAGGCGCGCGGCACCTCGAAGCTGTCGGCCGCGGAGCTGGTCGACCGCTTCGGCAAGTCGTGCACGACGGAGGGCGGCTGGAAGGCGGCGACGTCCGCGGGGAGTACTCCCGCGGGCTCGGGCCGCTGGACATTCTCCGGGCGGGACGGCAAGCCGTGGACGGGAACGCTGCGCGTCGAGGCGATCGACGGCACCGCCGGGACGTACAACCTCAAGCTGACGATCGCCCGCGCGAGCTGAGGTAACGGCGTTTGCCGCCAACGCCGCGCCGACGACGCCGACAACCCGCCACACGCCGACGGCACCACGAATCTGATCCGGAATCCGTGGTTGACATCGGGCTCCGCCAATCCGAAACTTTCAGTGTGATCCGCGCGGCCGGAGCCGCGCGGCGGTGGCGCCGGTCCCGGGCGGCCGGCAAGCCGGGAGGGTTGGGACCCTCCGCGCAGTAGACGCCCCACGAAGGAGGTGATCCATTGAACAGCACAGGTAACAGTTCGGTGGAGGTGGCGTCCTCGTAGGGACTCTTGGCGCACGCTGGGTTCCAGGTTTCATGACGGGGAAACCCAACGCCACCAAGACCGAGTTCTCCTAGGGGGCCCCGGCTCAGCGATGGGCCGGGGCCCTTTTTCATTTGGGGCTCGATGCTGGTACTGTCGGCCGGATCATGCGCTCACACGTTGTTCTGCTCGGCGACTCCATCTTCGACAACCGCGCGTACACCGCGGGCGAGCCGGATGTCGTGGATCACCTCCGTGGGATTCTCCCGCCTTCCTGGAGGGCGACGCTCTGCGCAGTGGACGGCAGCACGGCGGCCAGCAGCACCCGGCAACTCGTCGAGGTTCCGCCCGATGCGACACACCTCGTCCTCTCCGTGGGGGGGAACGACGCGATACAGAACGCCGATCTTCTCGTCGGGGCGCCCGTGCGCTCGACGGCTGAGGCACTCGCACTGTTCGGAGAACGCGCGGGCCGGTTCGAGCGTGACTACCGGGCCCTCATCGAGCGCGTCCTCTCGATGCGCCGCGACACCACGATCTGCACGGTCTACAACGGCAACCTGGGAGGGACGGTGGCCGCGCTCGCCCGGATCGCCTTGACGATCTTCAACGACGTGATCCTTCGCGTCGCGTTCGAGCGCCGGTTGCGGGTGATCGATCTCCGCCTGGTCTGCAACGACCCCGCCGACTACGCCAACCCGATCGAGCCGTCGGGGCACGGAGGCCGGAAAATCGCCCTGGCGATCGCACGGAGTCTCGGCGCCGTGGAAGGAGAGCCGGGCCCCGCCACGGTGCATGGCGGCTGACCGTGCCGGCGTTCAAGCTCCGCTTCCCGGCCTCGAGGATCCGGTACTGGGCGGCCCGCTTCCGGGCGGACGAGGACGACGCCGTCTTGCGCATCGGCGCGGCCGCGCGCCGCCGCGGATACCTGACACGGGGCGAGTTCCTGACGCTGGGCGAGTGGAAGACTCCCCGCAGCCGGCCGCTACGCCTGAAGAACTCGGAAAAAACCGTCCGTGCGGCGACGCGCGCCGCCTTCGCCACGACGGACGGCGCGCTCAAGGTCGAGGCGCTCCTTCGGCTGCGCGGCGTCGGTCTGCCAACCGCGTCCGTGATCCTCCACCTCTGCGATCGCGATCCCTACCCGATTTTCGACGTGCGCGCGCTCTGGTCCGCCGGCCTGACGGCGCGGGCGCGGACCTCGATCGGCATCTGGTTGCGCTACACGGAGTTCGCGCGGATACTCGTGCGGGGGTCCGGTTGCAGCGTTCGGGAGGTCGACCGCGCCTTGTGGCAGTACTCGAAAGAGCGTCAGCCGAACACTCCCTTACCGCGGAGCGAGGTGTCCCGATGAGAGCGCATGCCCGTGTCCCCATGTCGTGTCTGATCTGCGCGGTCGTCCTGGCGACCGCCGCTTCCGGATTGGCGCTGTTCGCAGCCGCGGCCGGGTCCTCGGGTCCCGGAAGCACCGCGCAGAAGCCGGCCGGGGCGACCGCGGCGGCCGTGGCGGAGGTCGCGCCGCCGGCCGGAATGCCCCTCTCCGAGCGCATCGACGCCTCGGACTTCGTCGGGATCATCCACATCGACGCGATCAAGCCCTCGCGCGACTCGGGCCTCCCGAACGACAAGCGCCGCGACTGGTTCGTCGAGACGGCGGACGCGACCGTCCTCGAGACCCTGAAGGGCGCGCACATCCCGTCGACGATCACGATCAACTTCAACAATGGCCATGGCGAGCCGCGGCCGTCGTACGACCAGGACGCCAACTACCTCGTCTTCCTGTCGCACGAGCCGGGCGGCGCGTTCGCGACCGTCAACCTCGAGCACGGCTGCTTCAAGGTCGAGGGGTCGATGATCCAGAATTGGGAGGGAGCCACGGCGCCGGTCGCGATTGGCGAGGCGAAGAGCGACATCGCGAAGCTCCTGGTCAAGTGAGGCCCTAGGCCGAGCATCCTCGGCTGCCCGCGAATCTCGCGCGATGCCCACGATCCCGACGCACGCGATGACCGCGGTCGCGATCGGCACGGCGTTTTCGCGCAAGGCGGTTCCGGCGAGATGGTGGGGCGTCGCCGCCGTCTGTGCGATGGCGCCCGACGCCGACGTGGCCGGCTTCGCGCTCGGCGTGCATTACGAGGACTTTCTGGGGCATCGGGGGTTCACGCACTCCCTGTGCTTCGCCGCCCTTCTCGCGCTGGCCCTCGTGGTCTTCGACAGGAACGCGCGCGTCAAGACCGACCGGCGCGTTCTCTGGTTGTACCTGTTCGTCTGCACCGCCTCCCACGGGCTCCTCGACGCGCTCACGGACGGCGGGCTCGGCGTAGCACTGCTCGCGCCTTTCGACAATTCGCGGTACTTCTTCCCCGTGCGGCCGCTCGCGGTCTCGCCGATCGGGATCGCCGAGTTCCGCTCGGGGGAGGCCTGGCCCGTGATCGCGAGCGAGCTGCGATGGATCTGGCTGCCCTCGGCGATACTGGTGGGCATCGCCGGTTTGGTCAGGCGCGGGATGGGGCCGGCGACCGAACGGGTGGAGCGCGAATAGGGATGACGACGAGCGAGGCCCTCCACGTCTGGGTCAGAGGAGGAATCCTGCTGACGATCGCGCTGCTCGGAGCCTACCGCCGCTATGTCCAGAATCGGCCGAGGCAGCAGGACGAGATCCCGTTCCGGCGACAGTACGAGCCGATCGAGCCGGGAGACAGCCAAGCGGACTACGCCGGCAAGGCGCGCGACGCCCTGATCGCGATCGAGAAGTGGATGGGGCGCTTCGTGGCGATCCTCCTCGTGATCGGGTTCGCCATCGTCATCAAGTGGGATCCGGTCACCCGCGTCATTCTCCTGTCGACCGGAGTCCTCATGCTCGTCGTCGCGGTCTTGTGGACGGTCACACGGAAGCGCGAGAGCGAAAGCACGGACTGGCGGTGACGCAGGAGGCTTTCCGATGAGCGATCCCAAGATCGTCAACGTCTCCGACCTGCCTTGGTCGCCGTGGAAGGCGGGGGAGGGGATCGGCTCCGAGATCCGCGATCCGGCGCGCCGCCTGGGCTCGACGCAGTGCGGATTCCGGCTGTATCGCATCGCTCCGGGGATACAGGCGACGCGGATGCATCGCCATCATCACCAGGAGGAGATGTTCTTCATCGTGAAGGGGAGCGGGACGCTGCGTCACGGCGAGAAGACGGTACCGGTCAAGGCGGGCGACTTCATCCTGTATCTCGCCGGCGATCCGGCGGCGCACACGTTCGTCAACACGGGGACCGAGCCGATGGAGTACATCGCCACCGGGAATCGCGTGTCCCACGAGGTCTGCGAGTACCCGGAGGACGGCACCGTGTACGTCGAGGTGCTCGACAGGACGCTGCGCGCCGAGCCGGTGGAAGAAGGGCGCGCGACGAGGGAAGCGTGGTACAAGGCGGGATGGTGAAATCCCAGACCTGAGGCCCCCATGCCCGTCAAGCTCGCCCCCGACACGACCAAGCAGCTCCACACGTCGATCAAGCGTTTCGTCGCGGAGCAGCTCGACCAGGAGATCGGCGACCTGAAGGCGAGCCTGTTCCTGGAGTACGTGCTGGAAGAGATCGGCCCGAGCATCTACAACAAGGCGGTTGCCGACGTGCAGTCGTACTTCGAAGATCGGACGGCGGACCTTCCGGGGACCTGCTACGAGAAGGAATTCGGCTACTGGGTCAAGCGCAAGTGATCCCCGACCGGTGTTGAGTTATCCTCCGCCGGTCGATGCGCCCACACGACACCCCATGACGGAGCTCCGGTGATTTCGAGAATCGGGACGCCCGCGCTTCGGCGCGGCGTGACGGTCGCGGTCTCGTTCCTCCCCGCCTTCGCCGCGACCGCTCCCGGCGCGCTCGACCGCACGGTCCTGCCGATCCCCGAGCCGACGCACCCGGCGATCACGACGCTCGACGTGCGCAACGCGAAAGCGCCGGCACGCTTCGAGGTGAAGGCGCCGAAGGGAGCGCCGAACGTCGTGATCGTCCTGATCGACGACATGGGGTTCGCGCACCCGAGCACGTTCGGCGGCGCGATCGCGATGCCGACGCTCGACCGGCTCGCGGCCGACGGCCTCCGGTACAGCAACATGCACGTCACCGCGCTATGCTCCCCGACCCGCGCCGCGCTCCTGACCGGGCGGAATCACCACACGAACAACACCGGCGCGGTGCAGGACATCGCGACCGCGTTTCCGGGCAACACCGGCGTGCGGCCGGGCAGCGTCGCGCCGCTCGCCGAGATCCTGCGCCTCAACGGGTACAACACGGCCGCGTTCGGGAAGTGGCACCTGACCCCGCTGTGGGAGACGAGCATCTCCGGCCCGTACACGACGTGGCCGACCTACTCCGGGTTCGAGAAGTTCTACGGCTTCCTGGGCGGCGAGACGAACCAGTGGGCGCCGCTCCTCTACGACGGCGTGACGCGCGTCGAGCTGCCCGCGACCCCGGGCTACCACTTCATGACCGACATGACGAACCAGGCGATCGCCTGGGTGCGCTTCCAGCAGGCGATGACTCCCGACCGACCGTTCTTCATCTACTTCGCCCCTGGGGCCACGCACGCGCCGCACCATGTCGCCAAGGAGTGGTCGGACAAGTACAAGGGGAAGTTCGATTCCGGCTGGGACAAGTACCGCGAAGCGGCGCTCCGGCGGCAGCTCGCGCTCGGGATCGTCCCGCCCGGTACGAAGCTCGCGCCGAAACCCGCCGGCATCAAGGACTGGGACACGCTCCCGCCCGACGAGAAGAAGCTCTACGCCCGCCAGATGGAGGTCTTCGCCGGCTTCGCGGAGCAGGCCGACTACGAGATCGGGCGGCTCGTCGGAGCACTCGAAGACCTCAAGGTCATGGACAACACGCTCTTCGTCTACATCGCGGGCGACAACGGGGCGAGCGGCGAGGGCGGCCTGAACGGCACCGTCAACGAGATGACGTATTTCAACGGCGTCGCCGACTCGATCACGGAGCAGCTCAAGCAGCTCGACAAGTGGGGCGGGCCCGAGACCTACCCGCATTTCGCCGCCGGATGGGCGGTCGCGGGGGACACCCCGTTCGCCTACACGAAGCAGGTCGCCAGCGACTACGGGGGCACGACGAACGGGATGGTGGTCGCGTGGCCCAAGGGGATCAAGGCGAAGGGCGAGGTGCGCTCGCAATGGCACCACGTCGTCGACGTCGTCCCGACGGTGCTCGAGGCGGCGGGGCTCCCGTTCCCGAAGTCGGTCGACGGGACGCCCCAGACTCCGCTCGAGGGGGTGAGCTTCGCGTACTCCTTCGGCGACGCCAGGGCCGCAAGCCGCCACACGCTCCAGTACTTCGAGATCGGCGGGAACCGCGCGCTCTATCGCGACGGCTGGCTCGCGCGCACGGTCCACAGGGTGCCGTGGGAGCCGACGCCGCGCGCGACGCTCGACAAGGACGTCTGGCAGCTCTACGACACGAGGGAGGATTTCAGCCTCGCGAGCGATCTCGCCGCGAGGAATCCCGACAAGCTCAAGGAGCTCCAGGATCTCTTCCTGAAGGAAGCGGTGAGGTACAACGTGCTCCCGCTCGACGACCGGACGATCGAGCGGATGGACCCCGGCCTCGCGGGCCGCCCCGATCTGATGGGGCCCCGCACGACGCTGACTCTCTATCCCGGCATGACGGGCATGATGGAGAACACGTTCCTCAACGTGAAGAACCGCTCGCTGTCGATCACCGCCGAGGTGGACGTGCCGGCAGGCGCCGCCAACGGCGTGATCCTCGCGCAGGGGGGGAGATTCGGCGGGTGGAGCCTGTACGTCAAGGACGGCAAGCCCGCGTACGCGTACAACTGGGTCGGCCTCGAGCGCTACACGGTCGCCTCGAAGGAATCGCTTCCCGCCGGCAGGTCCACGATCGCCGTGGATTTCGTCTATGACGGCGGCGGGAGGGGGAAGGGCGGCACGGCGACGCTCATGGTGAACGGAAAGAAGGTCGCCGAGGGACGCATCGAGAAGACGAACGCCTTCGTCTTCTCGCTCGACGAGGGGGCCGATGTCGGCATGGACGAGGACACGCCGGTCACCGAGGCCTACCAGCCCGGAATCCCGAGCCGGTTCACCGGAACGATCGGCAAGGTGACGCTGCAGCTCAAGTAAGGAGGTCTCACGGATGGGAGAGACCGCGCGCGGCGAGGGGAACGCGAGGCCGGGCTTCCGCGAATTGGCTTCGAGCGCCCTGCGCTACTGGGAGCCGCGGCGCCTCATCTACAACCTCGTCCTGCTCGCGGTCGTCTGCGCGCACCTCTACGCCGGCTGGCCGAACAGCAAGGGGCTGATCACCCCGGACGGGGTGTTCACGCTCTTCATCCTGGCCGTCCTCGCGAACGTCGCGTACTGCGCGGCGTACGTGGTGGATCTGTTCGTCCAGTTCTCGGGGATGCGCGGCGAGTGGGCGCGGTGGCGATGGATCGTGCTGGTCGTCGGCTGCGCCTTCGGGGCGGCCCTCGCCCACTTCTTCACGCAAGGCCTCCTGCTCGACCACGGCGGTCCCTGACCATGCTCGCGGCGTGCGTGCTGCTCGCGGTCGCAGCGACAACGCCGGCGACGGCGTTCGTCACCACCGTGCCCAACGCCGCGAAGCTGCCCGGTCCCGCTCCGGCCGGCATGGTCTGGATCCCGGGGGGCGAGTTCTCGATGGGGGCGCGCGATCCGAGCGACCCGCACGACGAGGTCGGCATGCAGGCGACGGCCGACTCGCGCCCGATCCATCGCGTCTACGTCGACGGCTTCTGGATGGACGCGACCGAGGTCACGAACGAGCAGTTCGCCGCGTTCGTGAAGGCGACCGGGTACGTCACGGTCGCCGAGCGCACGCCGACCGCGAAGGAGTTCCCGGCGGCGCCCGCCGAAAACCTCGTCGCGGGAGCCGTCGTCTTCTCTCCTCCCGATCACGCGGTCCCGCTCGACGATCACTTCCAGTGGTGGTCGTACGTGAAAGGTGCGAGCTGGAGGCATCCGCTCGGGCCGCAAAGCTCGATCGAGGGGAAGGGGAAGTATCCCGTCGTGCAGATCGCGTACGACGACGCCGCGGCCTACGCGAAGTGGGCCGGCAAGCGCCTCCCCACGGAGGCCGAGTGGGAGTTCGCCGCGCGCGGCGGGCTCACGGGGCAGCTCTACCCTTGGGGAAACGACTTCAAGAAGAACGGGAAGTGGATGGCGAACACGCACCAGGGGCATTTTCCCGACCACGACTCCGGCGCCGACCGCTTCAAGGGGCTGGCGCCCGTGGCGCAATTCCCTCCGAACGGATACGGCCTGTACGACGTCGCCGGGAACGTCTGGGAGTGGGTGAGCGATTGGTACCGCCCCGATTACTATGCGGATCTGGCCACGAAAGGCGGGGTGGCCCGGAATCCCCAGGGCCCGGCGGAGCCGTACGATCCCGGCGAGCCGGGGGAAAAGAAGCGTGTCCAGCGGGGCGGCTCGTTCCTGTGCACCGATCAGTACTGCTCTCGCTACATGGTTGGGACGCGCGGAAAGGGGGAAGTCAGCACGGGAACGAACCACCTGGGGTTCCGGTGCGTACGCTCCTTGGGAGCCAAACCATGATCCCTGTCGTCGTCAACTGGGTGATCATCCTCGTGCTCGTCCCCCTGATCCTCTACCAGGTGCGGAAGCCGAGCCGATGGATCGGCCGCCCCATGCTACTGTCGATGAATAAGTCGCACTCGAGCATGACCGATTGGGGCCTGAGGCAGCTGCGCATCGAGCGAGGGTTCGCGATCCTGGACGTCGGGTGCGGCGGCGGGAGGACGATCGAGAAGCTGTGGGCGATGACCGACGGGCCGGTGTGCGGGATCGACTACTCGGCGGAGAGCGTCGCCCTCGCCCGGAAGGTGAACGCCGCCGCGATCGGCGCGGGCCACGTCGATATTCGCCAGGCTCCGGTCTCGGCCATTCCGTTTCCGGACGGCCGCTTCGATCTCGCTACCGCGATCGAGACGCACTACTACTGGCCCGACATCGTCGCCGGGATGAAGGAGATCCGCCGCGTGCTCAAGCCCGGAGGCACCGCGATGCTCCTCGCCGAGAGCTACAAGGGCGCCCCGCTCCACCAGTTCCAGTGGGCCGTGATGACCGCGCTCCGCGCCGTGCACCTGAGCGTCGACGAGCACCGTCAAGCGTTCGAGGCGGCGGGATTCACGGACGTGAAGATCGTCATCGCGGACAACAAGCGGTGGATCTGCGTGCTGGGGCAGAATCCCAACGCCTGACCCGTCACGCCCCGTCTACTCCAGCCGATAGTAGTAATCGACCCCGTCGTTGAGCACCGGGTCGTCGTAGCTCGTGCCGGATCCGGCATTCACCAGCGTGACCACGCCGGTCGTGAACTGCGCGTCGAGCGCGCGCTTCAGCGTGTACGGCGCGATGCCACCCGTCCACGAGATGTGGACGACGCCGGCGGGGACGTTCTTGTCGATCTTCAGCAGCGCCGCCGGCGGGAAGGCGAAGGCGCTCATCTCGACCGTGGCGTCGTTGCGGCCATACCCGAGGCGTGAGCCGTCGATGCTGAGCGCCACGGGTAGCTTCGGGCGCTGGCCCCAGCCGGTCTCGGAATCGTACGCGGCGAGGAGCGCGCCGTCGGACGGCCTCCACACCTTGATGTCGTAGTCGTACCCCGAGCTCGACACGACGGTCTGGCCGTCCCGCCCCCACGCGACCGATTGCGCGAAGTCGGTGTGCCCGGCGAACGTCCGGATCAATCCGGCGTCCGAGAAGCGCCACAGACGGACGTTGTTGCCGTCGGTGTCCTCGGACGAGGCGAGCGTGGCGCCGTCGGGGGAGAGGGAGAGCGTGTTCACCGAGCCCCCCGTGGTTGCCGTGCGGAGCACGACGCCGCCGGGATAGCTCCACCACCGGAGCGTCGTGCCGGCCGCCGAGACGATGATCGCGCCGTCGAGCGACCAGCGAAGGGCGGTGACGCCGCTCGGATGGATGAACTGCTGGAGCAAGGCGCCGTCCGAGACCCGCCAGACCTTCACCCGGCCGTCGCTGACGTCGGTGCCGCCGGTCGCGAGGAGCGTGCCGTCGGGAGAGAACTGCGCGGCGAAGCTACCGCTGGAGTGGCCCGGAAGCGTCCGGATGAGAGCTCCCGTACTGAAGTCCCAGATCTTCACCGTGGGGTCGAGCGTGTCCGGCGCCGGCGACCCGGCGGCCGTCGCGACCTTCGTCTGGTCCGGAGAGACGTCGACCGCGTTGATCACGTCGCCATGGCCGATCAGGTCGTGAAGGAGCGTTCCGTTCGGATCCCACACCTTGGCGATCCGGTCGTCGGCGCCGCTGACGAAGCGGCCGTCCGAGGCGAACGTCACGGCGTTGATCCCACCGGTGTGGGATCCGAACGTGACCGTCAGCGCGCCGTCCGAGACGCGCCAGCGACGACACTTGCTGTCGCTGCCCCCCGACACCAGCGTGAGCGAGTCGGAAGCGAACTGCACCGCCTGCGGGTAGAGCACGTCGGGATCGGAGAGCGTGCGGACGAGAGCGCCCGAGGTCGCGTTCCAGAGCTTGATCGTGCTGTCCGCGGAGGCGGTCGCGATCACGGTCCCGTCGGGGGACCAGTCGTCGGCATTGATGGCGTCCGTGTGGCCGCTCAGGGTCTTGAGGACGGTTCCGGTGCTCACGCTCCAGATCTTCGCCGTCATGTCCCAGCTTCCCGTGACGAGCTTCGTTCCGTCGGGGGAGAAGGCGGCGGACGAGACGAAGAACGTGTGGCCGGTGAGCGTTCTCTGCAGCGCGCCGTCCGAGGTGCGCCAGATCTTCGCCGTGTCGTCGGCGCTTCCCGTCGCGATCAGCGTGCCGTCGTGCGAGAAGCGGACCGAGAAAACCGACCCCGAATGTCCCGTGAGCGTCCGCAGGAGGACCGCGTCGGCGACGCGCCAGAGCTGGACGTTGTTCCCCCGCGCGGCCGCGAGGATCGTCCCGTCGGGGGAGAAGGCGAGCGACCAGGCCGTCTGGACGTCGGTCACGGTGCTCCCGAAGGTGCGGACGAGCGATCCGTCGGAGACCTTCCAGAGCTTGACGTTGACCTCGCCGCTTCCGAAGTTGACGTCGCCTCCCGAGGCGACGTACTGGCCGTCGGGGGAGTAGGCGACGCTCTCGCCGGTGGCCTCCTGAGCCGGGAGCGTGCGGAGCAACTTCCCGTCGGAGGCGCTCCAGAGCTTGACCGACTGATCGTCCTGGCCGATCGACACGAGCGTCCCGAGGTCGGGGGACAGCGCGACGTCGAGGACGCCCAAGTGACCGCCCTTGGTCCAGATGAGGCTGGGCGCGCCCTGGGCGAGCGCGGCGGTGGTGGCCGCGAAGAGCAGCGTGAACAGGGCGGGCGTGACGAATACCTTGCGACTGCGCATGTGGTGTCTCCTGAACGGTCCCCTGGGCCAGGCATCGAGGAATACACCACGTATGAGGAGAACTCCCGTCATTTTGGGACGGTTTGCCCCAGCGGGGGACGCCGTGCCCGCTGGCGGATCCTAGGTGAGCTTCAAGACCACTTCCTCGACTCCGTCGTCCATCGGGCTCTCGCCGTCCTCCTCGTGGGAGACGGCAAACCCGCATTTCTCGACGACCCGGATCGAGCCGACGTTGTGCTCCGCGATCCGGGCGTGGAGCGGGCGCGAGCGTTCGATCTCGAGGAACGCGACGAGCGCGGCGGTCGCGATCCCGCGTCCCCAGTGCTCGCGGCCGATCCAGTAACCGACCTCCCGCTTGCCGAAGCGCTCGAAGCTCAACACGTAGCCGGTGAGCGTGCCGCCGGCGACGATCGCGCGGATCATCGCATCGGGCTGCGCGAGGATCTTCTCCCAGTGGGCGCGGAACGCGTCCCAATCGCGCGGCGTGAACGCCGCAAGGCGCAGCGACTCGGGGTCGCGCTGGTGCTCGTAGAAGACGGGAAGGTCCGCCGTGACGACGCCTCGCAGGACGACCGGGGGGCTCATGCGACCCAGACCAGGTCCTGGCGGGAGTAGCGCCGCCGGATCTCGCGCATGTCGTCCCCGCGGAGCTCCCGCAGGGCCGCCGTGACGAATTCGCGGACGACGCGCTTGCGCCAGTGGAGGACGAAGTCGGTGTTGTCCATCGGCTTCGCGTGGGCGAACGCCGCTTCGGCGGCCCGGGCGATCGCCGCGTCGTCGAGCGGCTTTCCGACGAGCCCGGCGGCGGCGTCCTCGGCGGCGAGCGGACGCGAGGCCACGGCGCCGAGGACGATGCGCGCCTCCTCGACGATGCGGTCCTGCGACCATCGCACCGCCGCCGCGACGGAGAGCACGGGGAAGTCGAAACTTCCGCGGCGCCGGAGCTTCCAGTAGACGCTCTTCCAGCCGGAAGCGTCGGGAAGCAGCACGTGCGTCAGGATCTCGTCCGGGCGGCGCGTCAGGTAGCTGATCCCGTCGTTCCGGTACAGATCGGCGAGGGGGATCACGCGCCCGCCGTCTCGCTTGGAGACGAGCGTCACCTTCGCCCCGAGCGCCATCAGCATCGGTGCCGTGTCGGTCGAGGAGACCGCCAGGCACCGGTCGGAGCTGGGCGCGACCCAGCAGGTCGCGCCGTCCTTCTTCATGCAGTAGCCGATCGCGCGGCGCCACTCGAGGTTCTGGTCGTAGTAGTTGCAGCGGGTGTCGAGGCAGAGGTTCCCGCCGAGCGTGCCCATGTTCCTCAGGAGCGGTGTCGCGATCTGCGCCGCCGCCTGGTGGAGCCCGGTGTACCGCTCGCGGATCGCGCCGTCGCGGGCGAGCTGCGTGAGCGTCAATCCCGCGCCGAGGACCATCCCGCGGCCGCTCGTCGACTGCCGGAGGTCGGGGACGCCCGCGATCGACACGATGACCTTCGGTGTCTGCTGGCGCCTCTTCATGTTCGGCAGGAGGTCGGTCCCGCCCGCGAGCACCATCGCCTCGCCGGGCGCGTGATCGGCGAGGATGGCCGCCGCTTCCGCGACCGAGCGCGGGCTCGCGAGCGCGAAGAGCGGAAGGCGCATCATGCGGACTTGTCCGCCAGCTTCGCCGAGCGCTTCCGCTCGGGGTCGTTGGTCGCGTTCCCGTCCCCGCCCTCCCACGGCGGCGGCACGAGCATCGGCTCCGGAAAGGCGATGTCGGGGAACGACTCCGGGCCGTACCGGCCCGGCTTCCCCTTGGCCTTCTCCTCGAGCGCCTTGACGATCTTCTCCGGCGTGATCGGCACCTCGTCGATCCGCACGCCCACCGCGTCGTAGACGGCGTTCGCCACCGCCGGCATGATCGGCAGCAGGGGACCCTGGCCGACCTCCTTGGCGCCGAACGGTCCGGCCGGATCGGGAATCTCGATCAGCTCCGTGTCGACCTCCGGCATGTCGAGGGACGTCGGCGACTTGTACTCGAGCATCGAGGGGAACTTGTGGACGAGGGCGCCCGAGAGCTTCGGCGGGAGCCGCCGGAACACCTGCTCCTCCATGAGCGCCTCGCCGAGACCCATGTAGACCGATCCCTCGACCTGGCCGCGGGCGAGCACCGGATTGAGCGCCCGGCCGATGTCGTGGGCGATCCAGATCTTCGGGACGTGGACCCACCCCGTCGCCGGGTCGACGTGCGCCTCGACGACGCAGGCGGTGTACGAGTACGTCGGCGACGGCCCCACGCCTCCGCCCTTGTAGCGGGCGGGGGAGCGCGGCGGCGTGTAGGAGCCGGTCGTACCGAGCGTCCCGAACTCGGCCTCGGCGAGGATGACCGCCTCCTGGAAGGTCACGCCCGTCCCGGGCTCGGACGCGTCGAAGACCCGGCGCTCGGAGAAGACGAGCCGCTCCTTCGGGACCGCGAGCTTCGCGGCGACCGCACGGGCGAGAAGGTCGCGAGCCCGGTCCGCCGCCTCGATCGCGGCGTTCCCCATCATCAAGGTGACCCGGCTCGAGTAGCTCCCGAGGTCGACGGGCGTCAGGTCCGTGTCTCCGGTCACGCAGCGGATGTCGAACGGGTGGATCCCCAGGATCTCCGCGACGATGTTCACCAGCACGTCGTCCGAGCCCTGGCCGACCTCGGTCGCCCCGCAAAACGCGGTCACGCCCCCGCTCCGGTCGAGCTTGAGCTGGACGCCGGAGTGCGGAAGCTTGTTCCAGTAGATCGGAAGTCCCGCCCCCGAGAGGTACGACGAGCAGGCCAGCCCCAGCCCGTGACCGTGCGGGAGGTGGCGGAACCGCTCCGCCCAGCCGGAGCGCCGGACCACGGAGCGGATACACTCCGCGAGGCCGATCGTCCGCACCTGCATGTAGTTCGCGGTCACGGTGCCCGGCTTCTCGACGATCTTCAGGCGTAGCTCCGCCGGGTCGAGGGCGAGCGCCTCGGCGATCTTGTCGAGCTGGACCTCCTGGCCGAAGCGCGGCTGCGGCGTCCCGTGCCCCCGCTTCGGTCCGCACGGCGGCTTGTTGGTGAACATCCGGCACGCCTCGAAGCGGTAGCGGGGGATCCGGTAGGTCACCGTTTGCAGGGCGCCCGTGTAGAAGGTCGACGCGACCCCGTACGACCCGTACGCCCCGCCGTCGATGAACGTCTGGAGGTGCATCGCCTGGATCGTCCCGTCGCTGTTGACGCCGGTCCGGAAGCGCATGAGGACGGGATGCCGCCCGCGATGGCAGTAGAAAACCTCCTCGCGATTGAGCGCGATCTTCACCGGCCGTCCCAGGATCATCGCCGCCCTCGCGACGACGATCTCGTGGTTGAACGGATCGGTCTTGCCGCCGAAGCCGCCGCCGTTGGGCGCCGCGATCACGCGGATGTGCGCCGCGGGGATTTCGAGCGCCCGCGAGAGCGCGCGGTGCAGGTAGTGGGGCACCTGCGTCGACGACCAGATCGTCAGCTTCCCGTCGGGATCCGGGGCCGCGATCGAGGCGTGCTGCTCGATCGGGAGATGCGTGTTCCCCTGGAAGAAGAAGACGTCGTCGAAGACGCGGTCGGACGACGCGAGCGCTTCGTCCGTGTCCCCGAAGCGGAACGACACGCGCTTGTGGACGTTGCCTTCCTCTCCGTACTCGTGGATCCGGGGCGAGGGGTTCTCGTACGCCTCGAGGGGCGTCGCGCGCGCCGGGAGCGCCTCGTAGTCGACCGCAATCAGTGCGAGGGCTTCGGCGGCGCTGGCCTCGTCGGCGGCGATCACGGCAGCGACCGGATCCCCGACGAAACGCACCTTCTCGCGGCAGAGAGGATGCTCGTCCTGCGAGACCGGGAGGATTCCGAAGGGGATCGGGAAGTCCGCGCCCGTGAGCACGAGCAGGACTCCCGGTGCCGACGCCGCGGCCGACACGTCGATCGAGCGGATCCGGGCGTGCGGGACGCTCGCGCGCAGCAGCTTGCAGTGAGCCGTGCGCGGCAGGACGACGTCGTCGGCGAAGCGGGTCTGCCCGGTGACCTTCGCGCGGCCGTCGACCCGGCGCCGTGCCCGCCCGATCGTGTTCCTCGGCGAGCCCGGCTGGCTCATCGCTTGCGGACCTCGGCGGCGAGCGGATCCCCCGTCTTCGCCCAGTGCTCGTCGTCGTGGGTGACGCGGCGCTCGCCTCGCAGGCGCGCCGCCGCCTCCTCGACGGACTCGAAGATCTGGTTGTACCCGGTGCACCGGCAGAGATTCCCCGACAGGGCGTCGGCGATCTCGTCGCGCGTCGGAGAGGGGTTTCCGTCGAGCAGGTGCTTGGCGGTCATCAGGATCCCCGGCGTGCAGTACCCGCACTGCGAGCCGCCGAGATCGGCGAACGCTTCCTGGAGCGGGTGGAGCGCCCCGTCGCGCCCGGCGAGCCCCTCGACGGTCTCGACCGTCCGCCCCTCGCACGCCCGGGCGACGACCAGGCACGAGAGCACCGGCTCGCCGTCGAGCAGCACCGCGCACGCCCCGCACTCGCCGAGCTCGCACCCGTGCTTGGTGCCCGTGAGGCCGAGGTCTTCCCGCAGGACCTCGAGCAGCGTCTTGTAGGGCGCGACCGCCGCTTCGACCGGCTCGCCGTTGACGCGGAACGACAGCGGAACGAGGGACTTCACGCGGGTTTCTCCAGGAGCACCCCGCGAAGTCTACCGCAGGGTCAGTACCCTCCGCCCCCAGTCGAGACCCCGTTGAACGCGCCGCTGGCGGGGTCGAAGGTGATCGACGGGATCGGCTGCGGCGGCGACTGCGAATTGAGGCAGGTCGGCGGGTTGGCTCCGCTCCCCGTGATCGTCAATGTGGTCTGTCCCGCCTTGAGCATGTCGAACGACAGCTCGACGACGGTGGCGACGTTTCCCGAAATGCCGTTGCCGGGAGGGCCGCCGAGCTTCGAGACACCGACGACGATGTCGGTCGGGTCCGCGCCCGACGGCGCGGCGTTCGCCTGGATGGTCTGGCCACCCGAGGCGACGAGCGCGTTCCCCGCCACGGCGCTGCCCGCGACGAACTTCGCGACGGTCCCGTCGCCGATCTTCACGTCGAAGGCGAAGGCGAACATGTCGAGCGTCATATCCGGGCCGCCGATGACGACGTCGACGACCACGCGGCCGCCGGAGGCGGTCTTCTGCTGGATCTTGACCAGGCGCGGTGCCAGCGCGGTGGCGCTCTGCGTGAACGACCCCGAGAGACTGGAGCCGCTGTGGCTTCCACCGCACCCCGGAAACGTCATCGAGACCAGCGACAGCACGGTCATTCCGGCGACGGACAGGCATCTCGTCGCGCTCATGAGGCCTCCTCGTCCGCGGACGCGGGCGCCCCTCCTGGCGGAAGTATAGGCCCGCCCTTCTTGTGGCGCCGTCCGCCCCGGCGCCGCCGCCGGCGCTTGCCGGAGGACCCATCGCCGGTCGCCGCTTCTGCGGGGTCGTCCGGCTCCTGCTCCGCTCGCGCCGCCGAGCCGACCGACAGCGCCCCGTACCGGTCGGTGTCCCGCTCCTCCGCTTCGATCGCCGGGACCGACGGGAGCGCGGCGAAGAAGTAGTTGTCGTCCCAGACCGGCGGCATGCCCGGAGCCGCCGGTCGCGGCTCGCGCGCCGCCCGGGGCTGCCGCTGCGGCCGGCCCGGAGAGGCCGACGGAGCCGGACGCGACTCGGGCGCGGGCTCGGAGCCGTCGGTGCCCGCGGGTCGCGCCGCGCCGCCGGGCCGGCGCCGGCCGCGCCCGCCGCGGCGCCCGCGGCGCCGCCGCTTCCGCTCCGTGCCGTCCGCTCCGGGCTCGCCCGCGTCCTCGTCGGCCGCGGCGACCGCTTCCGCGACGCCCGCGGGCTCCGCCACCCCGTGCGTTTCGACCTGCTGCGTCCAGCCCTGGTGCGCCGCGGCGAACTCGCCGCCGAGCGCTCCGGCGAGCGCGTCCAGGAGTGCCAGGGCGTCGGAGAAAGCCGGCCGCTTCAGGAGCGCCACCCGGGCTCCGCGACGCATCGAGCGCATCGGCACCATCCGGTGGAGGGTCGCGAGAGTCTGGCGGACCCGCTCCTGGTCGCGGCGCGCGAGGCGGAGCCGGAGCGCGATCGGCCGGAGCGCCTCGTCGACGACCGTCCTCGCGTCGCGCCCGCCGCTTCCGGCACCGGCCTCTGGCGTCAGCGGCCATCCGAGCGTGGGCGCCACCGCGCCGAACAGGAGCGCCGAGAAGATCTCGCCGGTCGCGATGTCCCGATCCCCCTTGAGGCGCGTGTCGATCGCATCGAGCAGCGCGAGCAGCGAGCGCCGGGCGGCGCTCCCCTCGGGGTACGTCTCGGCCAGCTCGGGAAGGATCACGGCGAAGACGCCGGTCTCGATCGCCAGCTCGAACGAGCGGCGCGCGGCGCCGCCCCGGCAGAAGCGATTGATCTCCTCGAGGATCCGCGGGGCCGCGGCCTTGGGGATCTCCCCCCGCGTCTGTCTCAACGCGACGAGGGTCTTCTCCTCGATGTCGAACGACAGCCGGGCCGCGAACTTCAACGCCCTGAGGATCCGGATCGGGTCTTCTCGAAACCGGACCGCCGGATCGCCGATCGTGCGCACCAGGCGGCGTCTGAGATCGCCCATCCCGTCGACGTGGTCGATGACCGTCTCGGCATTGGGGTCGTAGAAGAGCGCGTTGATGGTGAAGTCGCGCCGCAGCGCGTCTTGCTCCGGGGTGCCGAAGACGTTGTCGTCGCGGATGAGGAGGTCCTCGGCCTCGTCGGAGGCGGCAGGCGCGGCCCCCTCGGGGCCGCCGGCCTCGACGACGTCGCGCGCGCGGAAGGTCGCGACCTCGATGATCTTCCCGTTCTGGAAGTAGATGTGCGCCAGGCGGAACCGGCGGCCGATGATCCGGCAGTTCGAGAAAAGTCGCTTGATCTGCCGCGGCGTGGCCGAGGTGCCGATGTCGAAATCCTTCGGCGACCGCGCGAGCAGCAGGTCGCGCACGCACCCGCCGACCAGATAGGCCGTGTGGTCGAAACGTGTCAGGCGCTTGACGATGCGCACCGCGTCGGGATCGAGGTCCTGCAGCGCGACCGGGTGGTGGACGACCTCCGGTCCGCGGTGGATCGGCGGCGCCTCCGGGGTCGGCCGGTAAGATGCCTCCGCGTTCTCGGCCGGTGAGGCCGCTTCGGAAGCCAGGGAGCGTGAGCGCCCGGGTCGGCGCGTCAGCATCTCCTTGATGCGCTTCAAGACCATACGGTGGGGGAACTATAGCCTGCTGGGGCGCCCCCCGGCGACCGGGGTCATTTCCGGCGGTAGATCCGGCCCAGCGGGTCGAGCTCGATCCGCTTCGGCTCGAAAGGCAGGATGTAGAAGACCGCGGTCGAGTCCGAATCGATCTCGACCGTCTCGCGATGCTCGTCTCCCGGGCCGTAGATCACGATGTCGACCGGCATCTCGTACGCCGCGGTCTTCTGAGTGAGCGTCACGTCGGCCCGGAACCCGCCGGAGGCCGACGGCATCGACCGGAGCGCGACCTCCAGCTCGGGCGCGCCCGACCGCTCGAACCAGTCGGTGAAGACGCGGTCGAAGGGGCGCTTCCCCAGGCGCTCGAGCGCCTTGCGCACATCGTCGATCGAGATCGGCGGCCCGATCGGGGCCGCGAACAGCGAGCGGATAGCATCGAACGTGGTGCGGTTTCCGGCGACCAGGCGGACCATCGCGGGGGCGGCGGATCCCTTTCCGCGGAGAACGGGGTCGGGCGTGGTCGCGGGGGCGTGCGCGAGGGCCACGTCACCCGAGCGGATATGGAAGTAGCCCTCCCTCTGCGCAGCGACGTCCGTCGGCATCGGCAGCGTCCGGTCCTCGGCGAAGACGCACGCCAGCCACGCCGCCATGCCCGTGATCCACCCCGCGTCTCCAGCGAGCCGCTCGCCGAACCACTGCCCCGCGAGAAGGTCGGCCCCGTCGGCATCCGTGTACAGCGGCGTCGCCTGACCGGCGATGAAGATGCCGCTTCCCTGCACGCGCCGCGCGTATCCGGGAAGGAGGACGAGCTCGAAGCCGTCGAACGGATACGGGACGAGGGCGCCGGCAAGCCACGACATCGGAGGGGTCAGGCGCGCCGCGACGTCCTTCATCTCCACCTTCGCGCCCACGCTCGCCAGGCGGAACGGGACCTGAACCAGGGTGGACGACGCGATCTTCAATCCGGGGCCCGCGGCGACCGCGACCGACCGGACCGGTTTCTCCGTTGCGTACCGGAACACCCCTGGCGACATCCGCGCATCGGGGGTGCCCGGAGCGATCGCGCCCCACCCCTCCGGGACGCGCACGATGACCGTCGCGGCGCCCCACATGCCGGGATGCACGGGGTACCACGCCGCCGCCGGCGAGAGCACAGCGCGCGCCGGGCCGATCTCGCTGGGGAGGTGCGGCACCCCCTTGAGCGAGAACGTCAGCGTCGTGGCGCCGGTGACAGGGGGGATCAGGTCGACGCCCAGCTCGGAGCCCGCCTGGTGGTACTCGGCGTATCCGCCGCTCGCCCGGCAGCTCGTGACCACGAGCCCCTCGTCGATCGCGAAATCGAGGCGGCCGAGATCCTGCCCCTCGACGGAGAGCGAGACGGTCTCCGCGAGCGATCCTTTCTCGGGGTCGAGCGTGACGTCGGCGTCGAGCTTCGCGATGCGCACCGGAAACGCCGGCTTGTGGACCTCCTCCGCCGACCTGTCGGGGCCGGTCGCGAGGGCCGGGAGCGGGGCGAGCGACAGCGCGCAAAGCCCGGCGAGTGTCCGGATCGGGATCATCCGTAGGACGGTAGCGGAGGGAACGGCGCGCGTCAAAAATCTCGCGGAGCCCCGCGTCGCCCCGGCGGGGGCGTTGATCCACGTGCCCGGGTCCGGTATGTTCCCCGACCGATGAACGCGAAGGACCTCATGCAGTCGCACCTCACCACGATCCGCGAGGACGCGACGATCGAGCAGCTGTGCGACGTCCTCCAGACCGCTCACGTCAACGGGGTCCCCGTGGTCAACGAGGGCGGCGAGCTCGTCGGGATCGTCAGCGAGGAGGACGTGCTGTTCGGAGCGATGGGGGCCGCGTCGGCGGGGCCGGGCGGCTCCGGGGCGACGGTGGCGGAGATCATGACCTCGCCCGCGGTCTGCGCGACCCCCGACACCGACATCGTCGAGCTGTGCCGGATGATGTGGGGGATGCGCATCCACCACGTGCCGGTCGTCGACGAGGGCCGCCTTCTCGGGATCGTGTCCTCGCTCGACCTCGTGCGCGCCGTGGCGGAGGGGACGCTCAAGCCGTGACCACCCCCGCACGGCTCATCGCGCTCCTGAACGCGCTGACCGTCGGCGATCTCGACGGCCTGCGGGTCAAGCTCGACGAGGCGCGGGACGGATGCGAGTCGCTCGGGCAAGCCGAGCTGGCCTCTCTCGTCGCGGAGGCGCAGAACGCGCTCCGGACGGGAGACCTCAAGACCTACCGCAAGCGCGTCGAGACCGCGGTCGCCCGCCTGGGCCACCTGAAGTGAGCCGCGGCGGACCGCCGCGGCGCTTCGTCGTCGGAGCGGTCCAGATGCGCTCCACCGCGGACCGCTCGCGCAACCTCGCTCTTGCCGACCGTCTCGCCGCGGAAGCGGCCGCGGGCGGGGCGGAGGTCATCGCGTTTCCGGAGAACGCCGCGTTCCTGCGGGAGGGCTCGGGGACGCCGCGCGGGGAGGACCTCGACGGGGAGACGGCGGACCGTTTCGCCGCGATGGCCCGGTCTCACCGGGCGTGGGTGCTCGCCGGGACGATCGCCGAGCGGATCCCCGGGCGGCGCAAGATCCGGAACACCTCGATCCTGTTCGACCCCAAGGGGCGCCGCGCCGCCGTCTACCGCAAGATGCACTTGTTCGACGCGGCGATCCCGGGGCGCGTGAGCTTTCGCGAGTCGGCGGTGGTCGAGGCGGGCGACCGGCCTGTCGTGACGCGCACGCCGTACGGGACGATCGGCCTCACCGTCTGCTTCGATCTGCGCTTTCCCGAGTTGTTCCGCGTGCTCGCGCTGTCGGGCGCGACCGTCGTGTTCGTCCCCTCGGCGTTCACCGCGTACACGGGGTCGCTTCACTGGGAAGCGCTGCTTCGCGCCCGCGCGATCGAGAACCAGACGTGGGTCGTGGCTCCCGCGCAGTGGGGGACGCACCATCCCGGCCGGCGGTCCTACGGTCACGCGTGCGTGGTCGATCCGTGGGGGCGCATCGTCGCCGAGAAGGCGCGCGGCGACGGCGTCGTGATCGCGACCGTCGATCCTGCGGTGGCGGAGGAGGCGCGGCGGCAGATCCCCGTCCTGCCAGCGGTGCGGCGCGGACCGGGGGGGCTCCTCAGCGGGACGAGGGCTCGGACCTGAGCTGCTCCCGCACGGATTCGAGCCCGCGGCGGGCGGCGGAGAGCGTCGGGTCGAGGCGGAGCGCCTCCTCGTAGAAGGGGATCGACTCCGCCGCGCGGCCGGTCGCCCGCAGGAGCGTGGCGATGTCGACCTTCGCCTCCGGGTATCCGCCGAGCGCGCGGTCGGCCGCCTGGAACGAGGCCATCGCGTCGTCGCTTCGCCCCCGGTCGAACTGCACGAGCCCCAGGTTGAGCCAGGCCTGGGCGAAATCGGGCCGTCCGGCGATCGCGGCGCGGTAGTGCGCTTCGGCGGCCTCGAGATCGCCGCGACGGCGCAGGAGGTTGCCGTAATTGAAGTGCGCGAGCGTGTTCGCGGGCTCCAGGGCGAGCGCGCGGAGATCGTGCTCCTCGGCGTCCCGGGCATCCCCGGCATCGGCGAGCGCCGCGCCGAGCGACGCCTGGGCGCCGCTGTCCTCGGGAGCGCCCGCGACCGCATCGGCGAACAGCGTCTGCTGGTCGGCCCAGACGCTCTCGCGTGCGAGCGTGCGCGCGCCGAGCGCCACGATCGCCGCGGCGGCGGCGACCGGCACGGCCTTGCCGAGCGCGCGGCTCTGCCTTGCGGCGCGGGCGGCGAGGTCCGCCGCGGCGATCGCGAGGAAGATCGACGGCACGAAGAGGAAGCGCTCGGCCCAAGGGAACGCGATGCCGGGCGCGGTGCGCACCGCGACCAGGAATCCGGTGACCGGTGCCAAGGCCAGCAGCGCGCACGCGAGGCCCCAGGAGGCCGGAGGGGCCACCCGGCGCACTCTCCACGCGATCGCGCCGGTCGCCGCGAACAGGGCGATCCCCAGCACCGGTCGAAGCGCGAGCACGGACGTCTCGAGTCCGACGCGGGGGATGATGCCGAGGCGCCCCGGCCAGGCCACCACGCGCGCGTACTCGAGAAACGCGCTCCACCAGGTCACGAAGAGCGCGGCATGCCCGGCGGCCGCCGCGGCGGAGCCGCGCGGCAGGATGCCGAGGACGCCGAACCGGGCCGTGAGGTAGACGGCGATGGCGACCCCATGCGGGAGGACCGCGCGCGCTGCGCGCCTCGCGGGCGACGGGTCCTTCTCCTCGGCGCGACCCGGGAGCATCAGGGCGCGCAGCGCCACCGCCGCGGGCACGATCACCGCCATCTCCTTCGAGAGGAGCCCGGCGAGGGTCGCGCACCCGGAGGCGATCGCGAGGGCGCGCCCCCCGGACTTCGCCGCCCGTGCGTCGAGGAGGAGCGCTGCGATCACGAAGAGTCCGCACAGCAGGTCCGGCCGCCCCGAGATCCAGGCCACGGCCTCGACGTGAACGGGGTGGCTGGCAAACAGCAGCGCCGCGCCCGAGGCGGCCGGGGCCGACAGGCCGAGCTCCAGCGCGAGCATCGCCAGCAGCGCGGCCGCGAGGCCATGGAGGATCGCGTTGTGAACGTGGAACGCGTGAGGCTCGCCGTGCCCGGCGCGCCAGTCGAACATGTACGTCAGCGTCGGGAGCGGCCGCCAGTGCCCGATCGACGCCGGATCGTGGCTCCGCCGAAAGAAATCGCCGGTGAGGTTCTCGCGCAGCGTCGTGAAATCGTGGAGGAACCGATTCTCGCGGATCAGCGAGATGTCGTCCCACACGAAGCCGTACGACACCGACGGCGCGTAAAGCGCCGCCGCCAGCACGAAGACGAGCGCGAAGAGGCGGAGGCGGCGCACGGTCGGCATTCTATGCAAACCGGAAGCACCGAACTGATATCCTTCCTCCCCATGTTCTGCCCCGTCTGCCGTGACGAGTACCGCGCCGGATTCACGCGCTGCGCCGGCTGCGACGTCGACCTGGTCGCGTCCCTCGACGCCGTGCCGCGGCGGCCGGACGCGGCCGTTCTCCCGGAGGTCGCGGTCGAGGAGGCGAAGGTCAACTTCTGCGGGTTCGAGACTCTCGACGAGGCGCGGCGCGCGCGCGACCAGCTGCGCGAGAAGAAGATCGCGGCGGACATCCTCGTCGACGAGGCTCCGGGCTCAAAGCTCACCGAGCCGGCGAGGGAAGAGTTCTGGATCCGCGTCGCCCCGCGGCACCTGCGCGCGGTCGCGGACCTTCTCGGCTATCCGGCGGGCCCCGTGGACACGGCCGCCGAGGACACGTTCAACTGCTCGGCGTGCGGGGCGGTCGTCAAGGCATCCGACTCGGAATGCCCGGGCTGCGGCCTGTCGTTCGAGGAATGACGGGGCGGCGCATCGAGACCGTCCTCCTCGACGCGGGAGGCGTGCTTCTCGATCTCGACTACGCGTTCCTCAGACGCCTGCTCGCCGCCCGCCACATCGACGTCCCGATCGAGGCGCTCTCCGAGGCGGAGTCGATCGCGCGCATGGCGATCGACCGGCGCGTCCGCGAGGGGGGACGGACGAGCGAGGCGTGGCGGGACTACTTCAGGATCCTGCTCACCCGCGTGGGCACCCCTCCTGGGTGGACCGAGGGGATCGTCGACACCCTCTGGGAAGCGCATGGCCGCGTGGGCCTCTGGACGGTGGCGATCGACGGGGCGGTCGCCGCGGTCCGCGCGCTCAAGGCGGCGGGATACCGCGCCGGCGTGGTCAGCAACGCCGAAGGGCGCGTCGCGCGCGATCTCGACACGGCTGGGTTCGCCGGGCTGTTCGAGACGGTCGTCGACTCGCACCTGGTCGGCGTCGAGAAGCCCGATCCCGCGATCTTCGCAATCGCGATCGAGCGGATGTCGGCCGATCCCGCCTCAACGGTCTTCGTCGGCGACGTCCCGGCCGTCGACGTGGCCGGAGCGCTCTCGGCGGGGCTCATCCCGGTCCTGCTCGACCGGCACGGCCTCTACGGCGATGCCGGGGTCCCGCGGCTGCGGTCGCTCGCCGAACTCGCGGGGTGGCTCGAAGGGCACTGATCAGCGGGGTGCTTCGGCCCTCACGCTCGCGGCCTCGTCGCGGCGTCCCGCCCGATCGAGCAGCGCCGCGAGCGCCTCGTACGGCTGAAGGTTCGAAGGGGCCAGCGCGATCGCGCGGCGCAGATGCTCCTCGGCCTCGGCGGGCGCTCCGCGCCGCGCGAGGAGCACCCCGAGGTCGTAATGGATCTGGGCGTAATCGGGATAGATCTCGAGCGCCCGTCGGAAGTGGTCCTCGGCGTCGGCCGCCCGGCCGTTCGCGGCGAGGAATATCCCGGCGCCCGCCTGCAGCTTCGCCGACCGGGGCTGCGAGACGACGTCGGTCGTCGCGAGCGTGAGGTTGTCCTTCCAGGCCGGCACGCGCGCCACCGAGCGCGCCGCCATCGCGGTCACGAGGAGCACCGTGGCGGCGACCGCCAGTCGCCCGCGCCCGGGGCGCGATCCGAGCGCTGCGAGCAGATGACCCGCGAGAAAGCAGACGCCGAGAGACGGCAGGTAGGCGAGACGC
>DATKHQ010000160.1:0-4082 GCA_035510175.1 Candidatus Sulfotelmatobacter sp.
GTAGAACCGTCGACCTCAAGACCTACGACGACCAGGGGAAATCGCAGGAGGCGGGAACCGCCGTCACCCGCCTGATCACCGACGACAAGGTGGTCGCGGTCCTGGGCGAGGTCGCCTCGTCGCTCTCCTTGGCCGGGGGACGCGTCGCCCAGCAGTACGGCGTGCCGATGATCTCGCCGTCGTCGACGAATCCGGCGGTCACCCAGATCGGCGACATGATCTTCCGCGTCTGCTTCCTCGATCCGTACCAGGGCTGGGTCGAGGCGAAGTTCGCGCGCGACTCGCTCAAGGCCCAGAAGGCGGCGATCCTGTACGACCAGGCGCAGGCGTACTCGAAGGGGCTCGCGCAGTACTTCAAGGAAGCGTTCGTGAAGCTCGGCGGGACCATCACCACGGAGCAGGCCTACACCGGCGGCGACCAGGACTTCTCCGCCCAGCTCACGACCATCCGGCAGACCGCTCCGGACGTCATCCTCGTCCCCGGCTACTACACCGACGCGGGAAACATCGCGATCCAGGTCCGCAAGCTCGGCCTCACCGCGCCGATGCTCGGCGGGGACGGGTGGGACTCGTCGCAGCTCGCCGCCATCGGCGGCAGCGCGATCGAGGGGAGCTACTTCTCGAACCACTACTCGATCCAGGACACCCGCCCCGAGGTCCAGAACTTCGTGACGAAGTACAAGGCCGACTACGGACGCACGCCGGACGGCCTGGCCGCGCTCGGGTACGACGCGGCGCGCTTGCTCTTCGACGCGATGAAGCGCTCGGCGTCCCTCGACGGGAAGATGCTCGCCGCGGCGATCGCCTCGACGAAGGATTTTCCCGGCGTGACCGGGAAGATCACGATCGACGAGAACCGCGACGCGCGGAAGTCGGCGGTGATCGTCCAGGTCAAGAGCGGGATCCCGACCTATGTGACGACGATCGACCCGCAGTAGCCGGCTCCCGCGACGATTCGACGTGACGAAGTTCCTGCAGACGTTGATGGACGGCGTCGCCGTCGGGAGCCTGTACGCGCTCATCGCGCTCGGCTACACGATGGTCTACGGGATCCTCCAGTTCATCAACTTCGCCCATTCCGACGTGTTCGTGCTCGGCGCGTGGCTCTCCTACACGCTGGCCGTGGCGTTCGGTTACGCGGCGGCCGGCGCGCACCCCCCGCTCGCCGCCGGCCTCCTCATCCTGGTCGGGGCCATGGCGGCCTGCGGCCTCGCCGGCTTCACGATCGAGCGCCTCGCCTACCGGCCGCTGCGCAGGGCCCCGCGCCTGAACGTCCTGATCACGGCGATCGGCGTGTCGCTGCTCCTCCAGAACGTGGGGCAGCTCAAGTGGTTCTTCGGGACGCAGCCGCAGCGGATGCCGAGCCTCATCGACGACAAGATCCTCGCGGTCGTCGCCGGCGTGCAGATCCACCTGGTCGACCTCGCCGGGGCCGGCACGGCGCTCCTCCTGATGCTCGTCCTGGACTGGCTGATCTTCCGGACGCGGATGGGCCGCGCGATGCGCGCGGTCTCCCACGACACCGCCGTGGCGGCCCTGATGGGGATCAACGTCGACGCGGTGGTGTCGTTCACGTTCGTGCTCGGCTCCTCGCTCGCGGCGGCGGCGGGGTTCCTCTACGCGATGAAGTACCCCGGCCTCAACCAGCCCGCGCACGCCACCTGGGTCCTCCTCGGCCTCAAGGCCTTCGTCGCGGCGGTGATCGGCGGGATCGGGAACGTCCGCGGCGCCATGCTCGGCGGCGTGCTCATCGGCTTCATCGAGCTGTTCGGGGCGGCCTATCTATCGCCGCACCTCCGCGACATCTACGTCTTCTCGATCCTGATCCTCGTCCTCCTCCTGCGCCCGAGCGGGATCCTCGGCAAGGCCGTCGCGGAGAAGGTGTGATCCGGAGCGCCGCTCCCGTCGCCGCCGGGTTCGCGATCGCGGTCCTGCTGCAGCTCGCCGCGGGGAGCGTGGTCGGGCCCTTCGCCGTGAAGCTGCTCATGGACATCGGGATCAACGTCGTGCTAGCGGTTTCGCTCAACCTCGTCAACGGCTTCACCGGCCAGTTCTCGATCGGACACGCCGGTTTCATGGCCGTGGGCGGCTACGTCGCGGGATGCATCACCTACTACGGGTCGTTCCTGCTCTGGGGAGGTGCTTCGGTCCGGCCCGGCCTCCTGTCGGGCGGCACGCTCCTCTTCCTCGGCGCCTGCCTCGTGGGGTCCCTCGTCGCCTCGGGCGCCGGATTCCTGGTCGGCCTTCCGTCGCTGCGCCTCCGCGGCGACTACCTCGCGATCGTCACGCTCGGGTTCGGGGAGATCCTGCGCGTCATGCTGCAGCGGACGGGAGACGTCCTCACGGACCCCGCGTCGGTGAAGGGGGCCGCGGCGACGACGCTCGCCACGAGCCTCGGCGGCTCCCTCGGATTCTCTGGGCTGCCGTATTACACGAACCTCCTGTGGGTGTACGTGTTCGTCACCGTCACGCTGGTGGTGGCGCTGCGATTGAAGTTCTCGAGCTACGGGCGGGCGTTCCTGTCGATCCGCGAGAACGAGATCGCGGCGGAGGCGGTCGGCGTCAACACGACCCGGCTGAAGGTCCGCGCGTTCGTGCTCGCCGCGGCGTTCGCGGGGCTCGCCGGGGGGCTGTTCGCGCACGAGGTCGGCGTGTCGCTCAACCCGAGGGAGCTGGGGTTCCAGAAGTCGTTCGACATCGTGATCATGGTCGTGCTCGGCGGCATGGGCTCGGTCTCGGGGGCGGTGCTCGCCGCGATCGTGCTGACGCTCCTGCCGGAAGCACTCCGGAGCTTCTCGGAGTTCCGGATGCCGATCTACGCGCTGGCGCTCATCCTGATGATGATCTTGAGGCCCCAGGGCCTGCTCGGCCTGCGCGAGGTCTGGGAGCTGCCGTGGCTCCGCAGGCGCTCCGCCGGCGGCGGAACGGAGACGGCGTGAGCGCGCTCCTCGACGTCTCCGGGATCTCGATCTCGTTCGGCGGGCTCAAGGCGGTCTCGGAGTTCTCCTTGGCGATCCCCGAGCGCGGCCTGTTCGGGCTGATCGGCCCCAACGGCGCCGGGAAGACGACCGTCTTCAACCTGCTCACCGGCGTCTACCGGCCGGACGAGGGGACGATCCGGCTCGCCGGGCGGGACCTCGTCGGGCTCAAGCCGCACCAGATCGCGGCGGCCGGGATGTCCCGCACGTTCCAGAACATTCGCCTCTTCCCCGATTTGTCCGTCCTCGACAACGTCCGCGTCGCCTGCCACGTGCGCGGACGGCACGGGATCGCCTCGACGGTGCTGCGATTTCCCGCGCACGTCGCCCAGGAGCGCGGCATCGAGGAGCGCTCGCGGCGCCTCCTGGCGCTGTTCGACCTCGACGCCCGCCGCCACGAGGCCGCGCGCTCCCTCCCCTACGGCGACCAGCGCCGCCTCGAGATCGCGCGCGCGCTCGCCACCGAGCCGAAGGTGATCCTCCTCGACGAGCCGGCGGCCGGGATGAACCCGCGCGAGACGCACGCGCTCGCGGGGCTGATCCGGAGGCTGAGGGAGGAGTTCGGCGTGACCGTGCTCCTCATCGAGCACGACATGGGCCTGGTCATGGAGATCTGCGACCGCATCACCGTGCTCGACTACGGCGTCACGATCGCGGCGGGGGCGCGCGACGAGGTGCAGAAGAACCCCCGGGTCATCGAGGCCTACCTCGGCCAGCCGACCGAGGAGGCGTCCTAGTGTCCCGTCCGCTCCTCGCGATCGACGACCTCTCGGTCCATTACGGGGCGATCCGCGCGCTCCACGGCATCTCGATCACCGTCGAGGACGGCGAGATCGTGACGCTGATCGGCGCAAACGGCGCCGGGAAGTCGACGACGCTGCGCGCGGTGTCCGCCCTGTGCCGGTGCAGCGAGGGGACGATCACGTTCGACGGCCGCAACCTCGCCGGGCTCCGGCCGCACCAGGTGCTCCGGCTTGGCCTCGCCCAGGTTCCGGAGGGGCGCGGCATCTTCCCGAACCTCACCGTCGACGAGAACCTCGACCTCGGCGCGTTCGCGCGCAAGGACGCCGCCGCGGTCGCCTCCGACCGCGATCGCGTGTTCGG
>DATKHQ010000161.1:0-1895 GCA_035510175.1 Candidatus Sulfotelmatobacter sp.
ACCGTCCCCGCGTCGGCGCTCTCCATCGACTACGCATTCTCCGAGGCCGATCTCGCCGGAGTTCCGCCGCTGTCCGCCGACCAGGTCCGCGCGCTGCCGACCAAGGCGGCAGGCGACCGGAGCGCGCTCGACGCGTTCGCCGCCTCGGGCCAGGCGCTCGTCAAGAAGAGCGTCATCGGCTCCAAGGAACTCCCCGACGGGCTCTACCTCGCGGGTGCCACGGATCGGAAGGTGCACTTCGTCGTGCAGCGCGGGATCGGGAGCGCCGATCTGCCGGCGCCGCAGGGGCAGCTCATGGCGACCGTCATCAACGGAATCCTGACGCAGAAGCTCCCCTGGAACCTGATCTTCCTCGGGATCTTCACGGCGCTCACGCTCGAGCTGTGCGGGATCAAGTCGCTCCCGTTCGCGGTTGGCGTCTACCTGCCGCTGTCGACCACGAGCCCGATCTTCATCGGGGGCCTGATCAAGAAGTTCGTCGACTGGAAGACGGGGGCCAAGGACGAGGACGAGTCCGAGGCCTCGAGCGGCATGCTGTTCAGCTCCGGCCTGATCGCCGGAGGGGCGATGGCGGGACTCGCGGTCGCGGCGGTCGCGGGGTTCAACCTGACCGAGACGCTCGATTTCGGTTCGAAGATCTGGGGGAAGACGCGCGATGCCGCGATGGGCCAGGTGATCGCGGGGATCATCTTCGCGGGGCTCGCGTACGCGCTCTACCGGGTGGGGACCAAGAAGGAAAACCTGTCGTGACGCGCGCGCGGGACCGGGCGAGGCCCGGCCCCGCGCCGTCCGGTCCGGTTACTTCGGCTGTTTCGCGATGATCATGCCGGAGATCTTGTCGTACGTTCCCTTCGGCAGGATCTTCCTGTTGAGAAGGTCGTCCTTTCCCTTGTACGGGCGGCCGTCGATGATCTTCTGCGAGTAGACGTCGCCGATTCCCGGGAGCTTCGCGAGCTCCTCCTTCGATGCGGTGTTGATGTCGATCTTGGCGGAGGCCGCGGCGTCCTTCGTCGCCGCGGTCTTGTGACCGTGCGGGGCGGGAGCGGTCTGTGCCGAGTCCGCGGCGACGGCCACGCCGCAGGCAAGTGCGAGCGCGAGCGCCACCGTTCCGAGCGAAGTCAAACCTATCCAACCTTGACGTGCTGTCATCTCGAGCCTCCGTCGCGGGCGTCCTGCCGCGCGATCCGAACGAACCCCGCCGGTACGCTATGACGAACCCGCGCTCGATGCCAGACCCGACGGAGAGGGCGACGCGGCGGGAGTCTCGAGGAACTGCCATCCGGCGACGATTTTCCGGACCGCCGGCTCGTCGGCGACGAGGGCGTTCGGCGCGTAGGCCGTCCGGAGCACGAAGAGCCGCTTCTCGCGCCTCACGATCCAGTACGTCACCTTCGAGAGAGGGTCGCGAGGCCGGATGCGGATCGGATAGCTCAGCTCGGCGGCCGGCAGCCCGGCCACCGTCGTTTGCGAACGTTCCCCCGGCCCCTCGACGATGAAGTAGTACTTGGCCCAATCGGCCAGCTGCGGGAAGATCGAATCCGGCAGACCCTCGATGAACCGGTGGTCGGCTCCCTCGAGGTCGAAGACCTTGACCTCGAGCAGGCTCCCGCGGAGCGAGCGGATCTCCCCCTCGAACGATTTCCACCCGGGCGGGACGACGTAGCGCACGCCCCGCGCCTTGTCGACGACCGGGCGGTCGATGGTCACGTTCTCCGCGGGAGCGCAGGCCGCCAGGGCCGCGGTCATCGCGATCGCCGCGACGGCGGCCGGGGAGGCGCGCCTCAACGGACCTCCCAGGGGGAGCGTCGGGACTTGCCCGGCAGGCGCGCGTAGTCGTCCGGGGTGTCGACGTCGCCGATCACGCCGGGATCGTCGACCGGAAGCTCCAGTCGGTC
>DATKHQ010000162.1:0-7199 GCA_035510175.1 Candidatus Sulfotelmatobacter sp.
GTTCCGCGCGACGTATTTCACGCCACCCTGGCCGACGGAATCCATGCGGAGGGTGTTCAACCTCCGCGCGACGGCGAAGCTCGTGTCGAGGATCGGGTAGCCCAGGACGAGGAGCGGAGCGAGCACGGCAACGGCCGTGACGTTCTTCTGGCTGCCGTAGATCGAGATCACGGCCAGGGTGAATCCGAGGAACATGCTCCCGGAATCGCCCAGGAAGACGCGCGCGGGGTTGAAGTTGAACTGGAGGAATCCGACGAGGCTTCCCGCGAGACAGATGCTGATCGCGGCGACGGCCGTCCGGTCGCCCACCGCCGCGATCACCGCCACCGTGGCGGTCGTGATCAGGGCGGTGCCGGCCGCCAAGCCGTCGAGACCGTCGATCAGGTTGAACGCGTTCGTGATCCCGACGACCCAGAGCACCGTGATCAGGAGCGACACCCAGGCGAGCTCGAAGCCGACGTTGGGGAAGCTGAGGAGCTGGATCCGGAACCCCGCGCACCAGATCGCGATCGACGCCCCGATCTGCGCCGCGAACTTGACCTTGAACGACAGCCCGCGGATATCGTCGATGACCCCGAGCACGAGCATCGCGGCGGCGGCAACCGAGAGCGTCGTCCAGTACCGCGCCTTCAAGTGATGCTCGTTGGTCAGGAATCCGGAGGCCGCCGCGGCGAAGCCGAGGCCGACCACGAAGCCGCCGAAGACCGCAATCCCGCCGATGCGCGGGATCGGCGACGAGTGCACCTTGCGCGGGCCGGGGAGATCGACCGCTCCGAGCCGGTGCGCCAGCCGGAGCGTCACCGGCGTGATCAGCCACGCGGCGAGAGCGGAAACGATCAGTGCCTCAAGACCGACGACCCACATCTCGACTCGCGCCCACCCCGCCCCGAGACCCTTTATATACGGCCTTTCGTTGGGATTGCCAGAAAGCCCCGCGGACCGTCAGTCGTTCGCCTGCGATGGCGGCAGGACCGCGGACACGGGGCGGATCCATCTCAAGCGGCGGCAAAGGGCCCAGAAAACCGTCATAATCAGGATCCCCTTGACGAGACGGGTGGCATAGAACGCCACGTTGTTCTCGAACAGGATCATGCTCGGGAAGAGCCCGACGTACGTGGCCCGGCGTATGGGATCGAACCCCGCACCGGCCCCGTATTTCTTGAAGATCCAGACGACCCCGGCGCCGAGGGCGTACATGCCGACGACGACCCCGGCCAGCCCGAAGTTCCAGTAGTAATCTCCGACGACCGACGGAGAGACCTCCGTCTCGACGTCGGGAGCGTCCTTGAGGTGGAACGTGGCGCCGAACTCGCGCCCGAGGCTGATGCTTGGCTTCTCCGGCCAGAGGACCCGCGGCACGAACACGCCGAGAGGCGCCAGAAACAGCGTTTCCCCGTACCGATAGTCCACCGTCCGCCCCGTGTCCGAGATGACCGCAGCGACGGCGGTGACCTGCGACATTCGCGACATGAACGCGAAGAACGAATTGTTGAGGTAGCGGTCGGAGCTCCATTGCGAGGCATCTCGCACGGTCAGGTCGAGTCGCTGGACGGTCCCCAGCTCCCGCCCGTGGAGCCGATACGTGTTGAACACGGGGACGATGACGAAGACGAGAATCAGCGCGCTGGCGATCGTCGCCTTCTTCGGAAGGCGGCCGTGCGCGTAGTAGTAGGCCAGAACGGGGAGGGTCAAAACGAGGAGCGCGGTCAGCTTCGAGCCCATCGTGTAGAAGAGCACGACGGCCGTAGAGCCGATCGCGATCGGAAGAATGAGGAGCGCGTGGGGGCGCCGCATCGCGCCGCGGAACCAGACGTACCACGCCAGGAACCACGCCGTGTAGTACATGAAGTCGAACTGCTGCAGGACGGAAAGGATCGGGTCGACCGCTTGCCCGTAATTCAGCCGCACGACCTGGACATCGTGAACGGCCATTCCCGCCGCCCCGAGAGCCATCGGGATCATCACCACGAGCGGGTTCGTCGGAACCAGCCCCTGGAGCGCCGAGGGCTGGGTACGGGAGAAGCTGGTCCCGTAGCCGACCAGGTACGCGAGGTATCCGGCGACTGCGACGGCGAGCGCCGGGCCGATGAACGGGAGGAGCGCGGGATCACGGATGTCCTGGGGCCGTGCGAGCAGATAGATCGACCCGACGCCAAAATAGAGGAAGTAGAGCGCGGTGGACGGGATGATGAACTCGAACGCGTCGGTCGGGCCGGTCCGCGTGCGAAGCCGCATGTAGAGGAAGAACGACGCGAGGATGACGGCCGAAAGCGCCATGTACTCGACGTTGGCGACGAACCCGACCGACGAAGCGATGGCGGCCATGCCGAGGCATGTCAAGGCCGCCGCAAGCGACGCACGGCGTCCGCTGGCCGAAACACCGCTCGGCGTCGCTGCGCGCTCGACGGCGATTCCCATGGTGTAGGAGTACGTCAGCCAAGCGCCGGGGTCAAGGCAGGCTCGAGAGCGCCTTCTCGAGCCGCACGACGTCCGCCGAATCTCCCACGATTCCGCGGAGTTCCGCGATGACCGTGGCCGCCGTGAGGCGATCTCGGGCGCCGATGTAGAGCTCCGCGAGGCGGACCCGCGGGAGCGGATCCCTCGGCGCGATGATGATCACCCAGCGCAGGGCTTCGCCGGCCTGCGCCGTCTTCCCGAGCCGGCGCGCCACGTCCGCGTATCCAAGCCACATGTCGACGCGGCGGGGTTCCATGCGTCGGGCCTGGTCGTAGAGCCGGAGGGCCTCGTCGAGGCGCCCGCGATTCTCCGCGATCCTCCCGCGCGCCTGGAGGACGTTCGAGACGAACACCGGCTCGCGCTCCGCCGCGGACAGCGGCGCGGCGGCGTCGTCCGGCCGTCCCAGATCGATCAGCATCATCGCGAGGTGATAGGCGTCCTCCGCGTGGGCGAGAGACGTCGCCGGCGCCGCCAGCGCCGCGCGAAAGTCCGCTTCGGCCTCGGCCGCATGGCCGAGCCGCCGCCCCAGGCGCGCGAGGCCGAGGAGCTGCCGCTCGCGATCCTGAAGCGGCGCGGCGCCGACCGACGCGCGGGAGACCCGGTAGAAGGCTTCCAGGAGCTCGGGAGACAGCGCGTCACCGGCGAAGGCGTCGTGCGCCGCGAAGTCGGGGAGGACCTTCGCCGATTCGCCGACCGCCGCCTTGGCCTCGTCCATCAGGCCGTTTTCGGCGAGGGCGAGGACCAGGTCGTCCCGGAAGGGCGCGGTCGCACCCGCCCGATCGATCGCCAGGCGAAGCAGCCCGAGCGCGACCCGGCCGTCGTCTCCGACGAGAGACCACGGCGCCGCGGTCGCGATCACGGAGAAATCGAGCGTTCGCGCCGCGCGAGCGGCGCGCTCGCGCCGCAGGTAGACGCCCGACAGCCCGTCGTAGTACCACCCCGAGGCCGGCACGATCGCGAGCCCTTCGAGGAAGTCGCGAGCGCTCTCCGCGAGCAGCGGGCGAGCTTGCGCCGCCGTCGCCGCGTCCCGCTCCAGGAGGTCGTGCATGTTGAGCCGCGCATCGCCGCAGGACCAGATGGCCTCGACGGAGGCTCCCCCCCCGCGCATCGCCTGGGTCAAGGACTCGACCGCGTCGCGGTACCGGCCGTCGGCCACCTCCCCCAGCCCGCGCTGGTACGCTCCCTGGGCCCAGACCCCGGAGGCCGCCCGGATCAGGTAGACGCCGGCCAGCACGGTGCACGCGAGCCGGGCGGAGAGGGATCGGATCATCGCGAGGACCACCACGACGCCAGCTCGGCCACGATGCGGCCCGAGGCGCGTCCGTCCCAAAGCGGCGGGGGACCGGGCGCCTCCACCGGCTCGAGCGCGGCCTCGAGCGCACGGCGGATTCCCTCCGAGGAGGTCCCGGCGAGACGGTTCGTGCCGTGGGTGAGCGTGATCGGCCGCTCGGTGTTGTCCCGCAGGGTGACGCAGGGCACGCCCAGGATCGTGGTTTCCTCCTGGATCCCTCCGCTGTCGGTGAGGACGAGCCGTGCGTCCGCCATCAGCCGGAGGAATTCGAGGTAGCCAAGCGGGTCGACGAGCCGGACGCCGGCTCGTCCCGGGAGCCCGTAGCGCACGACCGCCGCGCGGGTCCGAGGGTGGACGGGGAAGACGACGGGGACGCGCTCTGCAAGCTCCACGATCGGCTCCAGGATCCGGGCGAACGCGCGCTCGTCGTCGACGTTGGCCGGCCGGTGGAGCGTCAGCACCGCGTACGCGCCCGGGCCCAAGCCCAGGCCCTCGACGATCGTGCTCCGCGCGGCGGCCTCGCGATGCGCGAGCAGCGTGTCGATCATCACGTTTCCCACGAGCCGGATCCGGCTCTCCGCCACCCCTTCCCGGCGGAGGTTCTCGACCCCGCTCGGCTCGGTCACGAACAGCAGATCCGCGATCGCATCGGTGACGATCCTGTTGAGCTCCTCCGGCATGGTCCGGTCGAAGCTGCGCAACCCGGCCTCGACGTGAGCGACCGGGATCCCGAGCTTCACGGCGGCGAGGCTCGCGGCCACCGTCGAGTTCACGTCTCCGACCACCAGCACCAGATCCGGTCGGACGGACTGCAAGACCGGCTCGAGGCGCTGCAGGACGAGGGCCGTCTGCGCGGCGGCGCTTCCGCTACCGACCTCGAGGTCCACGTCGGGGCGCGGGATCGACAGCTCCTCGAAGAAGAGCCGCGCCATGTTCTCGTCGTAGTGCTGGCCGGTGTGCACGAGCGTTGACCGGATCGACGGGGTCTCCGCGCACGCGGCGAGGATCGGAGCGATCTTCATGAAGTTCGGCCGGGCCCCGACCACGTGGACGATCGACAGCGGCGTCATCGCGCCCCCGCCTTGCCGAGAGCCGGCGCGACGACCCATGCGGCGATCACGACGAACAGGAGCGCGTTGGCCGGGATCTGGTGATTGAAGTCGACCCCCGCGTGGACGCCGAGCGAGGCGACCCCCGCCGCGGCTCCCAGGCGCGCAGCTCTCCGCGGTCCTCCCCAGCTCGAGCGGATCGCGGCGACGACGCTCCCCGCGAATCCTGCCGCGACCGCGAGCGTCAGCGCGAGGCCGATGCACCCCCCGGCGAGCGCCGCCTCGATCCAGTCGGAGTGCGCGTAGGTCCACTGGTCGGTCTCGCCGGCCGGCTGGTAGATGGGAAACACCGCGTGGAACGCGCCGTAGCCGCTTCCGGCAAGCCAGTAGTCCCGGAACATCGCGGGCGCCTTCGACCAGACGACCGCGCGCTCCGTCATCTTCGCGCCCCCGGCGGTGACCTCCCACAGCTCGACGTAACGTCCGGCGAGGGGACCCAGAAGGCCGACCGCGGCGACCACGATCAGGACACCCGCGACCGCCGCGACGGCGAAGCTCCGGCGGGCGCGGCTGCGGGCGCCGGCGACGAGGACGATCGCCACGGATGTGGTGAGCAGCACCGCCGCGATCTTGCTCGCCGCGGCGATCCCCGCGACGAGACCCGCCGACGCCGCCACGGCGGACAGCGCGGTCGCCGGCTCGGCGAGCGCCCGCCGCCCCGAGGTGGCGAATCGATCCCAGGCGAACCCGGCCGCCCAGGGAACGAGCAGCTCCATGGCGCCGGCGAAGTGATTGCGGTTGACGTAGGGTCCGAACGGGTGTGTCAGGAACGGCGCGGCGCGAATCCAGAGCAACCTGTCCGGGGCCGAGACGCGATTGGCGAGGCCCACGAGCGCGAGGACCGCGCCGAGCCCGATCAGGACCACCTTGTAGGAGCTGGCGCGGTCGGGATCGGCGCAGCGCCTCGCCACCAGTACGAACGCGGCGAGCAGCGCGGCGTACCAGAAGGCCTTCTCGAGGGTGGCCGCGGGATGCAGGGAGATCGTCCAACCGTGCGGCGGGCTCGGCGCCGGTGCCGCGACCTCAGCCGCGGGGAGGGCGGGCGGCGGGGACGCTTCGGGAACCCGGGCGCGCGCGTCGGCCTCGATCGCACGCAGCCAGTCGGGGCCCGAGCGCGCGCCCCGGAACGCCGCGGCCTGGAGGCGAGCCGCCGCCGGGCTCGCCACGCGAACGATCGCCTGAGGTAACGGCATGCACTGGAGGAAGGCGAACGCCCCGAGCGCCGCGGCGGCGAGGACCCACCCCCGGCGCGACACGCGATCGTGGCGGCCCGGCTCACGCCGCAGCTCGCCGATCGCCCACGCGGAAACGAGGACGGCCGCGGCCGCCCGCACCGCGCCGAACCCGACGCCTCCCCACGCCCAGGGCAGCGCGCACGCGGCCGCGAGCACCAAGATGTCCTCGGCCTCGAGTCGCCCCAAGCCGACCCCGTGCCGCCGGCTCCGCGGGCTCACGCGCGCACCGCCCGCGTCACAGCAGGTCGTCCCGGCCGGACTCGCGCAGCGCGGCGACGAGGGACTTCAGATCCTCGGATGCCGAGCGCGCGGCGACGAGGAGCGCGTCGTCGGTGTCCACGACGACGATTCCGGGCAGTCCGAGGACCGCGACGAGCCGTCCCCTCCCGAACACGACGCTTCCCGGGCTGTCGATCGCGAGCAGGTCGCGGGGGCGACCGTCCTTCAGGCGGGCCGCCGCGTCCCACGAGCCGACGTCGTCCCAGCCGGCATCGAGCGGGACGACCGCGACGCGCTCGGCCTTCTCCATCACGGCGTAGTCGACGGAGATCTTGGGGGCCGCGGACCAGGCGGCGATGCGCCCCGCGCTCACGGCGCGCGCGGCCGCGGCCACCTCCGGGGCCACTCGGTCGGCCGCGGCGAGGAAGGCCGAGGCCTTCCAGACGAACATCCCGCCGTTCCAGAGATAGCGCCCCGAGGACACGAACCGTCGCGCCCGGGCGGCGTCCGGCTTCTCGACGAACCGCGCCACCGCCAGCGCGCGGGCGCGTCCGCCCCGCGCGGGCCGGGAGCGCAGCTTCAGGTAGCCGAAGCCGGTCGCCGGACGGTCGGGGCGGACGCCGAGGCAGACGAGCGAGCCCGACGCCGCCTCCTCCCGCGCCGCGGCGACCGCCCGGGCGAACGCTCCCACGTCGCGCACGAGGTGGTCGGTGGGGAAAATGCCGACCGTCGCGTCCGGATCTTCCCGCGCGACCGTGGCGCAGGCCAACGCGACCGCGGGGGCCGTGTCCCGCGGCGAGGGCTCCAGGATCAGCCGGTCGGCGCGCAGCCGCGGCAGCTCCCGCCGGATCGCGGCGGACAGCGCCTTGGGGGCGACGACCCAGATCC
>DATKHQ010000163.1:0-1987 GCA_035510175.1 Candidatus Sulfotelmatobacter sp.
CCGCTCATAGAGGCTCTCGACGAGGCCGATGGAGGGACCGGACGCCGGTCAGACCTCCATGATCTCCTTCTCCTTCGACTTCACCAGCGTGTCGACCTCGGCCGAGAACTTGTCGGTGCGTTTCTGGACGTCGTCGGTCGCCCGGCGCGCGTCGTCCTGGGAGACCTTGCCGTCCTTCTCGAGCTTCTTGAGGTCCTCGTTGGCGTCGCGCCGGATCATCCGGATCGCGGTCTTCGCCTCCTCGCCGAGCTCCCGGACCTTCTTCGCGAGCTGCTTCCGGCGCTCCTCGGTGAGCGGCGGGATCGCGATGCGCACGAGCTTTCCGTCGTTGGCGGGATTGAGCCCGAGATCGGCGGCCTTGATCGCCTTCTCGATCGCCGGAAGGGTCGACGGGTCGAACGGCTGGGCGACGACGAGCGACGGCTCCGGGATCGAGAGCTTCGCGACCTGGTTCAAGGGGGTCATCGTCCCGTAGTAGTCCACGACGACCCCGTCGAACATCGCGAGCGACGCGCGTCCGGTCCGCACGGCGGCGAGCTTGTGCCGCGCGTCCTGGATCGTCGCGGCCATCTTCTTGTCCACCTGGTCGAGTACCGTCTTGTCCGACATGCGCTCACTCCGAGACGATCGATCCGATCGTCTCCCCCTGGATGACCCGGCGGATGTTGCCGTCCTGCCGGATGTTGAACACGACGATCGGCAGCTTGTTCTCCATGCACAGCGAGATCGCGGCGGCATCCATCACGCGCAGGCCCCGCTCCAGGACCTCCTGGTACGTCACGCGGGCGAACCGCTTCGCCTCCGGATGGCTGACGGGATCGGCGGCATAGATGCCATCCACCTTGGTCGCCTTCAGCAGCACGTCCGCCTTGATCTCGAGCGCGCGCAGCGCCGCGGCGGAGTCGGTCGTGAAGTACGGGTTCCCCGTTCCCGCCGCCAGGATGACGACCCGCCCCTTCTCGAGGTGGCGGATCGCCCTCCGCCTGATGAACGGCTCGGCCACCTGGCGGATCTCGAGGGCCGAGAGCACCCGCGTCTGGATGCCGCGCTTTTCGAGCTGGTCCTGGAGGGCGATGGAATTGATCAGCGTCGCGAGCATCCCCATGTTGTCGCCCGAGACGCGGTCCATTCCCGCGGAAGCGGCCTTGACCCCGCGGAAGATGTTCCCGCCCCCCACCACCAGCGCCAGCTCGACGCCGAGCGCATGGACCGAGGCGACCTCGTCCGAGAGGACGCGCACGACCTCCGGGTCGATGCCGAAGGTTCCGGCGCCCATGAGGGCCTCGCCCGAGAGCTTCAGCAGCACGCGCCGGTACCGCAGGTGTCCGCTCATGCCGGTCGGCCTCCGCGCGTCCGTAGAGATGCGGTCTACGCCCCCTCGCCCAGGACGAACCGGGCGAACCGCCGGATCATGATGCCGTCGCCGGTCATCTGCTTGACTGTCTTCTCGGGATCCTTTACGAACGGCTGCTCGAGCAGGCAGATCTCTCCGAAGAACTTCTCGAGCCGGCCGGCGACGATTTTCTCGACGACCGGCGCGGGCTTTCCCGCCTTCAGCGCCTGGGCGCGCGCGATCTCGCGCTCGTCGTCCAGGACCTTAGCCGACACCTCCTCGCGGTGGACGAACTTCGGCGCGGCGGCGGCGATGTGCATCGCGATGTCGCGAAGCGCCGCGTCCGCTTGCGGGCTCCGGCCGGCCTTCACCTCCGCCTCGACCAGGACGCCGATCTTGGCGCCGGTGTGGATGTAGGAGGCGACGACGCCGTTTCCGGCGGCGAACTTGACGTACCGCCGGAACTGCATGTTCTCGCCGATCTTCGCCACGGCCTCCGCGACCATCGTCTTGATCCCGGCTGCCGCCGACACCGCCTCGGTCGCCGCCGGGTCGGCGGCCGAGCCCGCGGTCGGCGTGCCCGAGGCGACGACCGCGGCGAGCACGCGGGCCACGAGCGCCTGGAAGTCGGCGTTGCGCGCCGCGAAGTCGGTC
>DATKHQ010000164.1:0-4963 GCA_035510175.1 Candidatus Sulfotelmatobacter sp.
CCGGGGGGCTCGCGATCGGCCGCCGCGATCGCGGAGGCCAGCGCCGCCGGCGGCGTCCGCGAAAACAGCGCGTGCGAGAGCTCCTCGATCTCGCCGTCGGACAGGTCGAAGTTGGGCATCGTCGTGTTCGGATCGACCGCCTTCGGGTTCTTGAGCCACGCGCGCAGCCACATAGCACCCGTCTTGAGCGCGACGGTACGCAGCGGCGGCGCGTCGGCGCGGAAGTCCTCGTGGCCGCGGACGAGATGACAGGCGTAGCAGCCGAACCGCGTCATGATCGCGCGCCCGCGCGACAGCACCGGCGCCTCGCGGACCGTCTCGGCGGCGTGGCAGCGACCGCAGCCGGCCTCGATGTTCTCGGTGGGGAGCATCGGCGGGCCGGCGTCTTCCGCCGTGCCGTGCGCTTCCTCGAGGCTCGTCGCCGGCCCCTGGCCGCCGTGGCACGAGGTGCACCCGAACCGGTCGACCGCGGAGGGCGTGTGGGCGGTCGACGGGTGGAGACGATACGGCTCCGGAGCTCCCGCCATCACGGCGTCCGCGGCCCCGAGGTGGCACGTGGCGCAGCGATCCACGCGGCCGTCGAGGGCCGGCAGCCAGATCTGCTGTATGGCGATCGGCATCTGCTCGAAGCGGAGCGCCTCCTTCAGGCTGCGCGCGCGCGCCGCGCCGAGCTTCCGGAACTGTTGCTGGATCGACCTGTAGGGCCGGAACGCGTTCTTCGCCGGGGAGATCGCGAGAACCGCGAGGAAGACGAGGCTCGTCAACGCGAAGACATGGCGCGCGCGCACGACGTCTCCTTCACCACGATCGGAACGAGGCCCAGGGCCAGACGAACGACCAGCCGGGACCGCGGAAGAACGTGCCGATGATCGTCAACACGCTCGCGACGATGACGAACCAGGTCATGATCCATTCGGGGAGCGTGACCTCGGCGAGCGCGCGCCGGAACCGACTTCCCCGCTCGCCGCCTCGCGCCGCGAGCATGACGACGCCGACGGCGAGCGTCGGGACGGCGACCGGCCAGCAATCGAACAGGGCGGCGAACGCCGCCACGCCCACGATCGCCGTCGTGATCGCCGCGAGCAGGCGCGGGCCGCCTCGTGCCCACAGCGGACCGGCGGACAGGTTGATCCGCGCGTACGGGATCACGACCAAGGCAATGACGACCAGGCCGGGGAGGAGCACGCCGGCGACGACCGGCGGGAAGTAGTGGAGAAGCTCTTGCAGCCCGAGGAAGTACCACGGAGCCTTGGCAGGGTTCGGCGTCTCGGTCGGGTTGGCGATTCCCTGGAGCGGGGCATCGAACAGGAGGGCCGCGATCGACAGCGCGATCGTGACGACCTGGAAAAGGATGATCTCCCGCACGACGAGGTGCGGGAACGTCATGACGTAGGTCTCCTCGCGACGGCGGACCGCCGGGCGCGTGTCCGGTCGAACGAGCGCGACCCGGCGCGGCGTCGCGAGCGGGTCGTTCGACTCCTCGATCGAAATCGGCGGCAACGCGCTCACGGCTGCTCTCCGGCGGACGGGGAGGACGCGTCGTCCTCCGGCGGACCCTGGACGCCCCCGTCCTTCCGCACGCGCCAGATATGGATCGAGACCAGGACGATGAGCGTCACCGGCAAGACGACGCAGTGCAGGACGTAGAAGCGCAGCAGCGCGTTTTCCGACACGACGTGCCCGCCGAGCAGGAGGAACCGGAACGGCTCGCCGATCCACGGCGCCGCGCGGACCATGTTGGTCCCCACGGAGACGCCCCAGAACGCGAGCTGGTCCCAGGGAAGCAGGTAGCCGGTGTAGGACAACCCGAGCGTCGCGAGCAACAGGACGACGCCGACGACCCAGTTGAACTGCCGCGGAGGTCGGTACGCGCGGTGGTAGAACACCCGCAGCATGTGGGCGAATGCCGCGAACACCATCAGGTGCGCCCCCCAGCGGTGCAGGTTCCTGAGGAAGAGCCCGTCGTCCACGACGAACTGGAGCTCCTTCATGTCGCGGTACGCCTGGGGCACCGAGGGGTGGTAGTAGAACATCAGGAGGATGCCGGACGCGTAAAGGATGAGCGTGCACGCAATCGTGATGCCGCCGAGCCAGAGCGTGTGAGACAGCCTCAGAGTCTTCGCGCGGACCTTCACGGGATGCACGTGCAGGAAGAGGTTCTCCATGACGACGAGCGAGCGGTTGAGGTTCGTGTCCGCGACCCCGTGGCGGACGATCGAGCGGTACACGCTCGTCTCGCGAAGCCACGCGGACACGCCGCCGACCGTCGGGGCCCTCATACGCGCACGATCGTGCCGGCCGGGACGACGGCCGCCGTGTCGACGACGAGATTGCCGGCGGCGTCGGGCCTGATCTCGATCCACGGCAGCGGGCGCGGCGCCGGGCCGTGGACGACGTTCCCCTCGATGTCGAACCGGCTCCCGTGGCACGGGCAGGCGATCACGTTCTCGTCGGAGAGGTACCGTGTGATGCAGCCCAGGTGCGTGCAGACCGCCGTCAACGCGTAGACGCCGCCGGCCGCCCCGATCACGTAGGCCCGCTGCTCCCGGTTGAAGCGCACGGTTCCCTCGGGGTAATCGAGCGGTGTTCCCGCGACGAACCGCGTCGGCGGCTCGAAGAGGACCTTGGGCTTCATGAAATCCAGCGTGACGAGGCCGGCGCCCGCCGCGGCGCACGCGCACGCGCCGACGCCCGCCATCGTCAGGAAGTCTCTTCGCGTCATGCCGTCGGGGTCAGGAGATGACATGCTCGGGCTCCTTCGTCGCGAAGCTCTGCATCGTGATCGTTCCCGCCGGGCATCGCCGCGCGCAGAGACCGCAGCGAATGCACGTCTCCTCGTCCTTCAGGATGATCGAGCCGCGCAACCCGCCGGCCACGACGATCGGCGCGAGCACCGTCGCGCCCTCGGGCAACGACCGGACGATCGGCGCCGGGACGATCTCGATGCAGTCCTCCGGGCAGACGTCCTGGCAGCCGCCGCAGAGAATGCACTCGGTTCCCTCCTCCGCGCGCTGCTCGAAGATCGTGTTGGTCCAGCAGTGCAGGCAGCGGCTCGCCTCCAGCCGCGCCTCCCGCTCTCCGAAGCACTCCTCCACCTCGGCGATGCCTATGCGCCTCGCGATCGGCCGCGTCGGCGGCCTCTGTCGCGGCACCGACTCGTAGTCGAGCACGCGCCGGTAGCGCTGCTCCACCGCGATCTCGACGACCGGATCGTCCTCCGTCGAGACGCGCCCGCGGAGGTGCTCGTCGATCGAGCGAGCCGCCCGCTTCCCGTTGGCCACCGCGGTGATCGCGATCCTCGGGCCGAAGGCCGCGTCGCCTCCGGCGTACACCCTCGCGGCCGTCGTCGCGAGAGTGTCGGGATCGACGACGATCCGGCCGTGGCTCGTCGCGATGCCGTCCTCGTCCCGGAGAAAGCTCAGGTCTCCCGTCTGGCCGATCGCGACGACGACGGTGTCGGCCGGAGCGACGGCCTCCGAGCCCGGCACGAATTGCGGCGAGAAGCGCCCGCTGTCGTCGAACACGCGGGACACCGCGAGGAACTCGACGCCGGTGACCCGTCCGCGCTCGCCGACCAGCCGCTTGGGCCCCACGCGGTGGCGGAACGCGATCCCCTCCCGAGCGGCCTCCTCGATCTCCTCGCGGGCGGCCGGCATCTCGCTCTCCGACTCGAGGCAGCACACGGTGACCTCGCGCGCTCCGAAGCGGATCGCGCTGCGCGCGACGTCGAGGGCCTGAACGACGGAGAGGCTGCGCTGCAGGTTCTCGTGCTCGCCCCCGCGGGCCGCGGTCCTCGCGACGTCGAGCGCGACGTTTCCGCCGCCGATGACGACGATGCGGCTACCCATCTCGACCCTGTAGCCGAGGTTCACGTTCAGCAAGTAGTCGACGCCCTTGAGCACGCCGTCGAGGTCCATCCCGTCGACGGCGAGATCGCGGGCGCGCATCGCTCCGACCGCGAGGAACACCGCCGCGTACCCTTGCTGGCGCAGGTCGGTCAGCGTGAAGTCGCGGCCCAGTCCGGCGTTCACGCGAAGCTCGACGCCGAGGGAGAGGATCGCGTGGATCTCGAGCTGGATCAGGGCCCGCGGCAGGCGGTATTCCGGAACGCCTAGCCGCAGCATGCCGCCGGCCACCGGGGCCGCCTCGAAGATCGTGACGCTGTAGCCGCGCAGCGCGAGATCGTGGGCGCAGGCGAGGCCCGCCGGGCCTGACCCGATCACCGCGACCTTCTCCGGGTGTCGGTCCTTCCGGCGCCCGTAGATCTCCGAGAGGACCGAGAAGTCCATCATGCTCTCGACGCCGAACTTCTCGGTCACGAATCGCTTGAGCGCGCGGATCGCTATCGGCGCGTCGAGCTCCCCGCGCCGGCAGACGGTCTCGCAAGGCGCAGCGCAGATCCGTCCGCAGATCGACGCCAGGGGATTCGGACGACGCGCCACCGCGTAGGCCTCGCGATACCTTCCCTCGGCGATCAGGGCGACGTACTTGCCGGCCTCCGTGTGGACCGGGCAGGCCCACTTGCAGGGAAAGTTTCGCTCGAGCCACTCGCGGCTGACGTCGTCCACCGGCCCTACCTCGCGATCTCGAACCCGACCTCGGTGGCGCCCGCGACGGTGACGGCCTTCGAGGCGGGCTTGAGCTTCGGGTGCCACACCTTGACCGTGTACGACCCGTCGGGCACGTCGGCGATCCGGAACGAGCCGTCGGCCTTGCTCACCGCGTGGTACGGCGTCGGCACCGCGACGACGAACGCCTCCATCTCGGGGTGGACCTTGCAGAGGAGCGTCGCCACGCAGTCCTTCTTGAACGTGTAGCTGCGCGTCTGTCCCTTCGGCCAGGTTCCGAGGTTGAACTTCTCGGCGCACGCGTCCGGCGAGAACACGTTGTGCTGCACCGCGTCGGAATTCAGGAAGTCGACCGTGGTGCCGACGAGCACCGGGAGAACGTGCGGGTCGAAGAC
>DATKHQ010000165.1:0-2356 GCA_035510175.1 Candidatus Sulfotelmatobacter sp.
GACCGCTCTCCCGTCAACGCGAGCGTTCCACCGAGTAGCGGGCGAGATCGTCGAGCAGCGTCCGGTCGCGAACCGTGGCCGGGATCGCGGCGCGCGCCTCCTCGACGAGGCGCTCCGCCTCGCGCCGCGACGCGTCGATCCCGATCAGCGCGGGGAAGGTCACCTTCCCCGCGGCCTCGTCCTTGCCCGGCGTCTTCCCGAGGGAGGCGGCGCTCTCGGTCCGGTCGAGGACGTCGTCGATGATCTGGAACGCGAGGCCCAACGAGGCGCCGTAGCGGGCCATCGCGGCGCAGGCCGCGGCGTCGGCACCGGCATGGAGCGCGCCGAGCTCGGCGCTCGCGGCGAGCAGCGCCCCGGTCTTGTGCGCGTGGATCCACGTCAGGGCCTCCCGCTCGGGCGGCGACTGCTCCCCTTCGAGATCGGCCATCTGCCCGCCGACCATGCCCGCCGCCCCCGCGCCGCGGGCCACGACCGCGACGGCGCCGGCGCGGCGTGAGGCCGCGGCGTCGCCGTTCGGGAAAGTCGAGAGCACCTCGAAGGCGAGCGTGAGCAGCGCGTCGCCGGCAAGGATCGCCGTGGCCTCGCCGTACGCGCGGTGGGTCGTCGGGCGCCCGCGCCGCAGCGCGTCGTCGTCCATCGCGGGGAGGTCGTCGTGGACGAGCGAGTACGTGTGGATCAGCTCGAGCGCCGCGGCCGGCTCGTCGATCGCGCGGCCCGACCCCTCGAGGGCGTCGAACGCCGCGATCGCGAGCAGGGGCCGCAGGCGCTTGCCGCCGCCGAATACCGCGTACCGCATCGCTTCGGCGAGGCGCCGCTGCCGCCCTCCCGGGAGGGGAAGGATCCGGGCGAGCGCCTCCTCCACGCGCGCCTTCCGCTCCGTCAGGGCCGCCGCCGGGAGCATCGGGCTAGACGGCGTACTGGACCGCGCGGGTCTCGCGGACCACGCTGACGCGGATCGGCCCCGGGTAGTCGAGGTCGCGCTCGACGGCGCGGGCGATGTCCTTCGACAGGACGAAGGCCTGGTCGTCGGTGACCCGGTTCGTGTCCACGAGCACGCGGAGCTCCTTTCCCGCCTTCAGCGCGAAGGCCTGGGTCACGCCGGGGAACCCCCGCGCGATCCCCTCGAGGCGCTTCAGGCGCTCGACGAACACATCGAGGTTGTCCTTGCGCGCGCCGGGGCGGTTGTCGGAAAGCCGGTTGGCCAGGCGCAGCAGCAGCGCCTCGACGGTCTTCGGGTCGGCGTCGGGGTGCAGGGCGGAGATCGCCGAGACCACCGGCTCCTTCTCCCCGAACTTCCCCGCGAGCTCCGCGGCGACGAGGATCGGGTGCCCCGACGCCCCGTCCTCGACGCGGCCGATCTCGTGGAGGAGCGCCGCGCGGCGGACGACCTCGGCGCGCGCGCCCGTTTCCGAGCAGAGGTGGGTCCCGAGCCAGACCACCTCGGTGCAGTGCTGGAGCAGATTGTGGCCGTGGTGGTGCCGGAACTTGAGGCGCCCCACGAGCCGCGCGAGCCGGGGGTGGAGGTCGACGACGCCGAGCGCGTACGCCGACTGTGCCCCGCTCTCCTCGACCAGGGTCTCGAACTCCTCGGTCACCTTCGCGACGACCTCCTCGATCCGGGCGGGGTGGATCCGCCCGTCCTCGATCAGGCGCGCAATCGAGATCTTCGCGATCTCGCGGCGCGTCGGGTCGAAGGAAGAGAGCAGGATGGCTCCCGGCGTGTCGTCGATGATGACGTCGATGCCGGTGGCCATCTCGAGAGCCCGGATGTTGCGACCCTCGCGCCCGATGATCCGGCCCTTCATCTCGTCCGACGGGAGCGCGACGAAGGACACGGTGCTCTCCACGGCGTCCCTCAGGCTGACCCGCTGGCTCGCCTCCACGATCAGGCGCTGCGCCTCGCGCTCGGCGGACTCGCGGGCCTCCTCTTCGATCCGCCGGGCGAGCTTCGCCGCCTCGCGACGGGCCTCGTCCTCGATCGAGGCGAACAGCTCCGCCCGGGCCTCCGCGGCGGTCAGCGCGGCGACACGCTCGAGCGTGCGGCGCGCCTCCGCGTGCGCGGCCACCGCCGCCGACTCCTCGCGGCGCGCGTTGTCCTCGCTGCGGGCGAGCGCGGATTGGCGCTTGTCGAGCTCCTTCCGCTGCCGGTCGACGGCGGCGAGATCGCTCTCCACCTGGCGGGCCCGCGCCTCGATCTGCGCCTCGCGCGCGTCGAGCTCGTGCTCGCGGCTGTCGGCGTCCTCCTCGACCGCGAGGGCCTTCTCCTGGGCGGCGGCTACGATCTCGTGAGCGCGTCCCTCCGCCTCCGTCCGGGCCTGCTCGAGGAGTGCGGTCCCCTGGGAGCCGGCCCGCGCCC
>DATKHQ010000166.1:0-8488 GCA_035510175.1 Candidatus Sulfotelmatobacter sp.
TCGGCGAAAGCCCTCATCCTCGGCAAAACCGGCCTCGATCCTAGCCGATCCGACCCGAATCTGGGCGTCGTTGCGCCCAAAGTGAGGGCGGCGCGCTCGGCCAGGAACTTGGCGTCCGCGGTCCATGCCCGCCGGGATGCCCCTCCCTATCGTCGGTGGAACGGAGGCACACATGAAGACCAACGACCGTTCCCGCGCCGCGTCCGAGGCAAGGAAAGCGCATCGCCAGCGGTCCCGATCCGGGACGGGCCGCGTCGACTCCTCCCGCGACGTCGAGCGCCTCATCGAGGAGGCGCGCAATCTCGTGCCGATCTTCGCTCGGCGCTACCAGGGCCGGGGCGTTTCGTTCGAGGACTTGGTCGGCGCCGGCAATCTCGGCGTCGTCGAGGCGGCCCACCGGTTCGATCCGGACCGCGGCGTCAAGTTCGGCTCCTACGCGGTGTGGTGGATCCGCAAGGCGATCGTCGAAGCGCTGGGAACGGGATCTTCCGTGATCACGACCCCGCGTTACTCGGTCGTGCGGCGCTGGCGTGTGATGGACGCCATTAACCGTGGCCGGTCGCCGGGAGAGCGCGACCTCAGCCCGAGCGACGTCGCAGCCGGCCTGGGCCTGTCGACCCGTCAGGCGGAGCGGGCGTACGTGTTCGCCGTGGGCTCCGTGTCGCTGGACGCGCCGGTCTCGGCCGATTCCGACCTCACGTGGGGGGACCGGCTCGCGGGTTCGGACGAGGGCCCCGAGGCCGCCATGCTGGACGACGAGCGTGCGCGCGCGGCGCGCGAGGCGCTCAGCGCACTCTCGCCCCGACAGCGTCTGGTGGTCATGCTGCGCTTCGGCGGCGGGAAGGACCAAGAGCCGGCCTCGCTGAAGGACGTGGGCCGCCTGATGGGGCTCTCCAGCGAGCGGATCCGTCAGATCGAGGGCGAAGCGCTCGACGTGGTGCGCCACAAGCTCGCTCGCGACGCCAGGAAGCGCTCGCGTGGTCATCGCCACGCGGGCGATACGCCGAAGCATCGGCGCATGACGTCCTGATATCATGAGCGAATGCGACGCTCGTTCATCCGTCTCGCGGTCACGCTGCTTCTGATGGCACCCTGCGGCCCCGGCGCCGCTGCGGCGGCGACGGAGAGCGCAGCGGACGAGACACCCGCGCCCGCGCGCAAGGTGTTGGTGGTCGCGAAGATCAAGGAAGAAGCAAAACGGCGGGCCTTCGAGGAAGCCGCCAGCGCCGAGCTGAAGAAGAGGGGAGTCGTGACGACGCTCGGCTCGGACGTGATGACCGATGCCGATTTCGTATCGGAGGACGCCGTCCGGACGAAAGTCCAGAGCCTCGACGTCGACGGGGTCATCGGATACGTCCCGCTCGCCATCGACGAGACCGTCAAGACCTCTTCCGCGCACGTGAGCATCGGCGTCGGAGGGTATGGCGGCGGCGGAATGGGAATGTTCGTCGGAGCGAGCGCCCCCATCGGCGGCTCGACGACGGTCGTCCGTACCCTGCGGCTCCGCGCCCGGTACTTCGCCCGCCCGTTCGAAGCCCCCGCGTGGGAGAAGGTCTACACCGAGAAGCTCAAGGAAAACACGAGCGCGCTCATCGACTACCTCTCCCGCGATTCCGTCGCGGCGCTCAAGAAGAAAAAGCTGATTCCCGCCAAGTGAGATGCGCTCGGCCACGCGTCTGTGCGGCTAGCGACGGACGTGCCGCGCAAGGAGCGCGTCGACCGCATGAATCTCGTCCTGGTTCACCGTGTGCGGCATGCCCGGGTAGATGCGCTCGTCGACGCTGGCGCCCATGCGCGTGAGCACGGCGGTCGACTCGTGAACCCGCTCGAGTGGGACGTGGGGATCGACGTCGCTGCACCCGATGAAGATCGGCGTTCCGTCGAACGAGCCGGGGTAATCTCGCGGCGTCCCGGAAGGGCCGATCAGTCCGCCCGTGAGCGCGACGACGGCCGCGTACCGCCCTGCGTTTCGCGCGGCGAACTCGAGGGTGAGGCAGGCGCCCTGGGAGAACCCCATGATCGCGACGCGGTCGGATACGACGTTCAAGTCGCGGATCACCGCGTCGACCCTCCGGAGGGCCGAGCCGAGCCACGGCTCGTTCTGCGAGATCGGCGCGAGGAACGAGTGCGGGTACCAGGTGCCGCCGGCGGCCTGAGGTGCTATGTAGGCCACGTCGGTCGCGGAGAGCTCGGAGGCGAGGCCGAGAATGTCCTCCGCTGAACCGCCGCGCCCGTGGAGAAGGACCGCGACGATCCTGGCGTGGGCGAGCGCGGCTCCCGCGTGCAGGACGGGCTGGCCCGCGTGAGGGTCGGCGGTCATCGGCTCGCGTGCGGCAACGTGAGCGGCGGAAGCGCGCGCTCGAGGCTCTTCCGATAGGGCTCGACGTCAGGCGGCAGCATGAGATGCTCGCCGAGATGGTCTCGTGACTCGTCGACGTCGAACCCGGGCGGGTCGGTCGCGATCTCGAACAGGATGCCGCCGGGCTCGCGGTAGTAGATCGAATGGAAGTAGGTGCGGTCCATGACCGGCGAGACGTTGTAGCCGTCGCCGACGAGACGCTTCCTCCATGCGAGCTGCTGGGCGTCGTTCGGCGTCCGCCACGCGATGTGATGCACCGTACCCGCGCCGAGGCGTCCCGGTCTGCTGTCGGGGGCGCAAACGACGTCGATGGTCGAGGCGGGCCCGCCGGATCCCATGCGATAGCGGTAGCGGTTCCCCTCCGTCGCGACGGCGCTCAGGCCCATGACCTTCTCGAGCAGCGCCGCCGTGTTCTCGTAGCCTTCTTCGAGCAACGTCGCGCTGTGGAACCCGGCGATCGCGTGCCGCGGATCGACCGACCCGCCGTTCCAGGCCGCGCCTCCCGCGGCGCTCACCGTCGCGACGATCTCGAGCGCCAGGCCGTCGGGATCTTCGAAGCGGAGCACCTCTTCGCCAAAACGTTTGTCCGCCAGTTCGGCGCCATGGCGCGAGAGACGCTCGCGCCAGTAGCCGAGCGATCCGGCCGGCACGGCGAACGCGACCGCCGCCACCTGACCGGTGCCCGCGCGGCCACGGGGGACGCTCACCCACGGGAAGAACGTCAGAATCGATCCCGGCGCCCCGCGCGCGTCGCCGAAGTAGAAGTGGTAGGTCCCCGGATCGTCGAAGTTGACGGTGAGCTTGACGAGCCTGAGGCCGAGGACCGCCGTGTAGAAGTCGAGGTTGCGCTGAGGCTCCCCGGCAATCGCCGTGATGTGATGGATTCCGGTGATGGTGTGCTCGTCCATGCCGCGATGATACGCGCTCGCGTGCGGCGTGGGGTAGGATCGGCATCGTGATCCGCGGACGCGCTCTCGTCTCGCTCCTTCAGTGCGGGCTGATATTGCTCGCTCAGGTCCACGCCTGGAGCGCGCACGGCTGCTCGATGTGTGGCTCATCGTGCCACTGCGCGTCCCGCGATTCGGGAGCGTCGTGCTCGGTGCGCAGCGTGGGCTGCGGGGGAGCCGAAAGCGGCAGCGCAAGCGCGCCCGCGAGCCCGCAACGCGCGGTGCTCGCGGCTCCGATCGCGGTTCTCCCGCCACTCGAGTCGGCCGGCGTTCGCGCGTCCGACTCGCTTCGTCCCGGGGAACCCACGCGCGCACCTCTTGATCGCCCCCCGCGCTTCTCCTGCTGAACCCGACTCTCGTTTCCCATCGTTCAGCATCGGCGCCGTTTGGACGGCGCCAGGAGATGACCGCATGCGTTCTCCCAGCGCTCGCTGTGTATCCGTGTTCGTGTTCGTCTTTCTTGCCGCCGCGGCGGCCCATCCGACCTCGGCGTCTTGCGGATCGGCCAGTTGCTTCCTCGTCACCCACTCGGACCTGGGCGTGGAGACGGCAGGCTCATTTCAGGTCGACTTGTCGTTCCGGTACGTCGACCAAACCAAGAAGCTGCAGGGCTCCCACTCGACCGACGAGGTGCTCGTTCCCGGAATTGATTTCGAGAGCCAGACGATCGAGCCCGATCACCACCGCGAGATCAGCACGCGAACGACGACGCTCTTGCTCGACCTCTCATACGGCGTCACGTCCCGCGTCAGCGTCTTCGGCGTACTCCCCTTGGTCGTGGACAAGAACCACGAGCACTTCGACGACGTCGGCACTCCGGACGAGCACTTCACCAACACCGACGGCACGCGAGGGTTCGGCGACGTCGCCGTGGGTGCGCGGTACGTGTTTCTCGTCAAGGCGAACGATCTCCTCGTCGGCGGCGTGTCCGCGAAACTGCCGACGGGCGCCTACGAGCTGCTCGACAGCGGAGGAGCGATCAACGAGCCGACGATCCAGCCCGGGACCGGCTCGTACGATGGGCTGGTCAGCCTCTACTACGTGCGCCACCGGTTTCCGAAGCCGGTCGAATGGTTCGTGTCGGGCTCGGCGCGGATCAACGGGCGCAATTCCCTGGAGTACCGCGTCGGCGATGAGTACGTGGCATCGGTCGGGGCGAGTTACACGGCAAGCCAGCGCTGGGTCTTCTCGCTCCAAGCAAACGCGCGCCACGCCGGGCGCGACGACTACCGGGGTTCGGGAGTGGCTTCGACGGGTTCCGGCGCGATCTCCTTGTCTCCGGGCGTGCGCTTCCGCACCGGCGACGGTGGCACGGAGATGTACGGCTACGTCCAGCTTCCTGTGTACCAGGACGTCAACGAGGCCCAGCTCGCCCCGCGCTCGGGGTTCATCCTGGGGATCTCGAAGAGTTTCTAACCGCTCGGTGTCGAGAACCGCGACATTCAGGAAATGGCGGTGTCGGGTGCATCGTGCGCACCTTCCCATGCGCCACGAGAAGTCGCTACGCGACCCGCACCTTTCCGCGCGCCTGCGCGGGGATCTTCGGGTCGGGCGTGAGCACACCCTGCAGGTTGAGAGGGTCGGTCGCCGCCACGTCGATCGGTGCGAACGGTCGCTGAGCGTCCAGCCGGCGGAGCCGGCGGGCCAGCTCGACAGCCTCGGGACGCGCGTACTGCTCACCGGAGAACCGCTGCACGAAGCGGCCGCCGCGAACGTCACCGCGCAGCTCGAGGTGGCGGTACACGCGCACGACGTCGCGCCAGGCGACCGGGATGCGCTCGCGCTCGATCACGCGGCGGAACACGATTCCGTAGCGGTCGAGAAGGCGCCGGGCGACGAATTCGGCCTGCTCTTCGCTCGCGATGCGCACGGTCTCGCCCGCGTCGTCCCGGAAGCGCGACCATCGGCCGGGCGGGGCGAACGGCGCGCGCGCCGTCACGCCGCGCCGTTTGCTCGGCGGGGTGAGGAGCCGGCGCACACCGCCGAACGCGTCGCTCGTGACACGGCCGTGGCCGATGAGCTGCGTCAGCCCCATCTCGAAGTGGCCGGGCAACAGCCCCGAGGCACGCTCGAGCTCCTGGGTGAAACTGGCGCCGCGCTCGTGGAGCACGGCGAGGATCGACCTGGCGTACGTCGACAGCTCGCCCTCCGCCGGCTTGACCGCCGCGAGCGATTTCCACATCTCGATGTCCTCGCGAAGGACCAGGCAGATCGGCGTCGAGCGGATCGCCGAGTCCCCGGTTCCCCAGAGGCGCCCCCACACGACCTCCCCTGTGAGCGTGACGTGGTCGAGCGTGTCGGGGCGGAAGTCGCGAAGCCGCCCGCGCAAGAGTGAGGATTCCCACTCCGCGGCCGGGGCTTCGAATCCCGCCAGCTTGCGCACGACCTCGTGGAGGCCGCGCGGGCCCTCGAGCCGGAAGCGGGAGTCGGCGTGCTGCCAGCAGGCGAGGAACCGCCAGTATTCCTGAGCCGTCACGGGCTCGATCTCGCGGCGGAGGCGCTCGAGCGTGTAGCGGTGGATCCGCGCGAGAAGGCGCCGCTCGCACCAGGCCTGCCGGCCTCCGATGCGGCAGCGGAGCACGACGCCCTCCACCTCGAGCCGGAGGAGGAGCGGCTCCTGCTCGGGCTCCGCGTCCATCAGCGGCCCCGTCGCCTCGAGACGGCCTTTGAGGATCTGTTTCGGATCTCGCGTCGCGTCGCATGCGTACCAGCGGTCCGCCTCGAGGGTGACTCGGTGCGCCGCTCGGAGCTCCTCGAGGAAGCGCGCCCAGCCGCTCGCGTCCGCCTCCTCGCGCGTCGCGTACCCCATCCACTGCAGGGCTTCGTGGACCTCTTCGGCGTTCTCGGCCGACGGCCAGGCTTCGTCTTTGACCCTTGCGACGGCTTCGGGGTCGAGCGCGCCCAGGACGTCGGCGGTCTTCGGGTCGAGGGTGCGCCGCGACGCGACCGAGCGCGTGCGCCGCTCCTCGAGCGGCGCGTCGTCGAGGAAGGCGTACGGCATCGCGTTCAGGATGCCGCGTGCGAAGACGGAGGGCTCGGGCGTATCGATCGCGACCTTCTCGATCTGTCCTTCGCGCAGGCCGCGGAGCACGTCGAGGAACCCGTCCGCGTCCATCGCCTCGTTCAGGCAGTCCTCGATCGTCTGCCGCACGATCGGGTGATCCCAGGGCACGGGAAGCTCGGACTCCGGAAGAGTCTCGGGGCAGGCGAGGACCTGGGGGAACGCCTTGACCAGGAGGTCCTCCGCGCGCATGCGCATCATCGCGGTCGGGACACGCTTGCCGCCGTGCTGCGTCCGTGGGAGCAGCAGGGCGCGCGAGGCGTTCCACCGCCACCGCGTGCCGAACATCGGGGCGGCGAGCAGGGCCTGCACGAGGAGGTCGTGGGCGGTGTCCGGATGGAGGTAGTCGAACACCTCCTCGAGAGGGAAGCTGTGCTGCGGTCCGAGCGACAGGACGATCGCCTCCTCGTTCGCGGCGGCCTGCAGCTCGAATCCGAACCCGCGGCAGAAGCGCTTGCGCAGCGCCAGACCCCAGGCGCGGTTGATCCGCCCGCCGAACGGCGCGTGGAGGACGAGCTGCATCCCGCCCGACTCGTCGAAGAAGCGCTCGGCGACGACCCGCCGCGGGGTCGGAACGGCGCCGAGCGTGCGGGCGCCCTCCTCGAGATACTCGGAAAGCTCGCGCGCGGCGGCGGAGGTGAGCCCGGCATCCGATTCCGCCCACGCGGCGTCGCGTCCCTCTTCCCTCACACGCCCGATCGTCTCCGACAGCTCGCGCGTGCGCGCGGGCGCCTCGCCGAACCAGAACGGCAGCGACGGCGGCGCGCCCTGCGCATCCGCGACGCGCACGATGCCGGGATCGACCTTGAGGATCTTCCAGGATGCGTTCCCGAGCTGGAAGACATCGCCGCCGTTGGCCTCGATCGCGAAGTCCTCGTCGACCGATCCGACCTGGATCCCTTCGGGCTCGAGGAGGACTTGGTACTGCCCCGTGTCCGGGATCGCGCCACCGGCGGTCAGCGCAGTGATGCGCGCGCGCTTGGTCGCGCGGAGCCGCGCGCGAATCCCGTCCCGGTGGAGAAGTGCGAACCGGCCGTCGAGGTGGAGTGCCGTGGTCGCGTCGAAATCCGCGCGCGTCAGATCGCGGAACGGCCAGGCGCGGCGGAAGCACTCGTAGAGCCGGTCCTCCTCCCAGGTTTCCGCGACGCAGGCCGCGACGATCTGCTGGGCGAGGATGTCCAGAGGTCGGCCGGGCTGCGGCGTGCGGTCGAGCTCGCCGTGCCGGATGGCGTGGACGAGAGCGGTCGCCGTCACGAGGTCGTCCTGGGTCAGCGGGAACATCCGGCCCTTGGGCGTGCGCGCAAGGGCGTGCCCGCTCCGGCCGACGCGCTGGAGGAGCGTCGCGATCGAGGCCGTCACGCCGGCCTGGATCACGAGGTCCACGTCGCCGATGTCGATCCCCAGCTCGAGCGACGAGGTCGCGACGAGCGCCTTCAGCTCGCCGGCCTTCAGGCGCGCCTCGGCGGCGAGCCGCCGCTCACGGGCGAGGCTCCCGTGGTGGCTCGTCACCGCGCCCTCGCCCAGAACGTCGGTCAGGCGCGCGGCGACGCGCTCGGCGAGCTTGCGCGTGTTGACGAACACGAGCGTGGTCCGGTGCTCGGAGATCAGCGCGGCCATGCGCGCGACGATTTGCTCCCACGTCTCGTGGGAGCAGACGGTCTCGAGCGGGCCGTCGGGGAGCTCGACGGACAGGTCGAGGTCCCGCCGGTGGCCGACGTCGACCAACTCGCACTCGCGATCGACACCGACGAGGAGCCGGCCGACGTCCTCGATCGGCTTCTGGGTCGCGGAGAGGCCGATCCGCTGCAGCGGTGCCTCGACCAGCGCGTGCAGCCGCTCGAGCGAGAGCGCCAGGTGCGCACCGCGCTTGCTTCCCGCGACGGCGTGAATCTCGTCGACGATGACCGTCCGCACGGTGCGCAGCATCCCGCGGCCCCCATCGCTCGTCAGCAGGATGTAGAGCGACTCCGGGGTGGTGACGAGGATGTGCGGCGGCCGCCTCGTCATGGCGGTCCGGGCCTGGGCCGGCGTGTCGCCGCTGCGCACGAGGACGCGGACCTCGGGGAAGCCGGGGTCGAGTGCCCTCAGCTCCGCGAGGGGGCGCTCGAGGTTCTTCTGGAC
>DATKHQ010000167.1:0-9072 GCA_035510175.1 Candidatus Sulfotelmatobacter sp.
GCGATCGCCGGCGATCGCGGCGATCCGGGCGTCCCGCAGGATCCTGACGCAGTTCTCGTCCGGGAGGTCTCCGCCGCGCGACGGGACGGCCGCCGCCGCGGCGAGCGCGAGCGCCATGGCGAGGGCGGCCGGGCGCCTCACCATGCCCGGAAGGAGCGCCGGATGGTCTTCTCCGTCGTGTCCCTCTTCGGATCGATCTCCACCTCGGCCTGGGGCGGCTCGATCATGCGGATCACGTCCTGCTCGAGCTTCGCGGGTCCGATGCCGACCGTCAGCGGCTCCGTGCGCGAGGTCGGCGGGACCAGGCAGACCGGACGGAGCTGGAACGTCACCTCGTTGCGCCCCTTCTTCACGAACGCGGTCGCATCGAACCACTCGTTCCCGCGGGACGACTCGTAGACGAACGAATCGTTGACGTACACGCCGACCGAGACGTGCGCCGGGGGACCGGAGACGTAGAGCCAGTAGGCGTTCTTGAGACCCTCGGGCGGAGGGGTGGACGCGGGGCCCCCCCAGAAATGCATCGTCTCGGTGCACCCGGACTCCGCGGTCGCGTCCCCGGGCACCACGATCTCGACGAGCGGGCGGCCGACGGTCTCGAGCGCGCGGGACCTGGTGGTGACCGCGCGGATCGCGATCCTCTGATTCTCACCTTTTTCGCGCGGCGCCTCGGGCTTCTTCAGCGTGATGCGGATCTCGTTGACGCCCGGCTTGACGAGATCGGCGATCTCGTGGAACAGGCTCGGCCCCTCCTGCGCGAGAAGGACGAACTCGCCGTTGAGGGTCACCTCCACGTCGGACCGCGTCGGCCCGCCGTCGACCACGAGGCGCAACGCCCGCGCCCAGTCGGGTGGCTCCGCGGCGTCGGCCGCTTGCGCCGGGTTCAGGATCGACGAGCCCAGAATGAGAACCGCGAAGGCGACGGCGACCTTCGGTGCATGCATGCCCACTCCCCCGAGACGTGAGGCGGGATTATACGGCGTCTCGAGGGCAACGGAGAGCTGGTATGGTCCGGCTAGCCGCCCGCGCGCCGGGAGACGATCCGTCTCACGCGTCCCGCGATCGGCCGCGGGAGCCGCGCGAGCGCCGAGCGATTGGTGCCGATCCGCTCCGCGGCCTCGATGGCGACCGCGTCGAGGTATTCGGCATCGTCGCGCATCCGCCGCATCCCCTCGACGATGTGGCGCTGCGCCTTCGGGTTCAGTCGTTTCTCGAGCAGCGGCACGACCAGGCGCCGGACCTTGTTCCGGTCGAACCGGAGATCGCGATTCGACGGGTCTTCCTTGAATCGAATGCGCCCGCGGCGGAGCCACGCGCGGATCTCCGCCCGCGAGATATCGAGAAGCGGGCGAACGATCGGACCCGGCCCCTCGTCCCTCATCCCGGTGAGCGCCTTCGGTCCGGCGCCGCGGACGAGCCGCATCAGGATCGTCTCCGCCTGGTCGTCGAGCGTGTGGCCGAGGGCGACCTTGCTCGCGCCGTGCGCGCGCGCGGCCTCGAGAAGGAACGCGCGGCGGACGCGGCGGGCCGCTTCCTCGGGGGACTCGCCCTTCCGGCGCGCGCGCGGCACGCTCCGGCGCGCGCCGACGTAAGGAAGCGAGAGTGTCCGCGCGAGCGCCTCGACGAACGCGGCATCGGCGGCGGAGCCGCGGCGCATGGCGTGATCGAGGTGCGCCACGATCAGCCACGGGCGCCGCTTCGGCGACAGGCGCGTGAGCAACTGAAGGAGCGCCACCGAGTCGCCTCCTCCCGAGCAGGCGACGAGCACCACGTCGTCCGGCGCGATCAGGCGCTTGGCCGCATGGAGGAAGCCGACCTCGACCGGGTCCGGCTTCAATCAGCGCCCCTGGGCGATCATCGCGAGGTTCTCGCGGCGGCGCCCGATCACGCGGGCCACGGTCGGGTAGCCGAGCCACGCGATCCCGCAGGCCAGCGCGAGGCCGCCGCCGGCCGCGCAGAGGGCGAGAACCGGACTGTCCATCAAGACGTAGACGAGCGCGCCGAGGCCGCCGAACACGCCGAGCGAGAGCGCCGTGCTGAGCGAGCAGAGGATCGCCGCGAGTGGGTGCGCGTTCCCTCCCTTGAGCGTCATCAGGTCGTAGCTCGCGGGAAATGCGGCGGACAGGAACGCCGCGACCGGCGATTGCGCGACGAACGCCGCGGTGGCCGCCACGGGCACCGCAGCCCAGAGGAGAAGCGACCCTCCCGGGTGGAGAGCCGCGGAGAAGAGGATCGACAGGGACACGGGTATCGCCGCGGCGAGGCCGCACCCCACAGCCTTGCCGGCGACGAGATCCCGATCCGCGACCGGTGTCAGGAACGTGAGCGTGAGGCCGGCGCGGTCGATCGCGAACTGGTCGGCGAGAACCGACTGAAGGGCGAGCAGGGACATCGTCGTCCCCAGGGCGGCTCCGATCACGCCCGCGATGCTCGCGTGACTGCCCGCCAGCGGCGTCGTACGCCAGTAGAGCCCGATCATCAACACGGGGATCGGCGCCGTGAAAATCATCACGCGCCCCCGCACCGACCGCAGCATGAGGCGCATGGTCGTCCACGCGACGGCGCTCGCCGCGGGGGTCACTCCGGGAATCGCCCGAATCGCGGCCGTGGCCCGTGTCGCGCGATTGCGCCGCTCGCCCGGCGCGTCGAAGAGGCGGCCGAAGGCCCAGCGCGCCGCCCCCCCGAGCACGACGGCGAGACCGGCGAGCGATGCGAGGGGGAGGGCGGGGGACTCGGTGCGGGAGCGCAGGGCATCCTCCAACGCGCGGACGTAGGCCTCCGAGGGCAGCAGCCGTGCCCAGCGCGACGAGGACAGCGAGGAGAGGGGGATCGTGATTCCCGGACGCGGAGCCCCCGCGGCACGCTCGGTCGAGGATCGCCCGCGGCTCGCCGCGTTCCGCCCGAACAACATGGGTACGTACGCCCCGGCCATGATCGCGACGAGAACGACGATCATCGTGTACTCGCCGAGACGGCGATTCCGGAACAGAAGCGCGCCGAGAAGAGACGCCGCGCTGCCGAGCGTCGCGAGCGCCCCGAGGATTCCGAGCGCCGCGAGGAGCGCCCAGCACGCCGCCCGGGCGTCTCCGCCCGCGGCAAGCCCGGCGGGAAACGCCAGAAGCGCCGGGGTCAGCGCGAGGATCCACGGATCGGCGAGCTGCGAGACGATCTCCATCCCGAAGAGCACGCGGCGCGAGATGGGCAGCAGCGCCAGGCGCGTCACCGAGGACGGGATCCCGCCGAAGCGGAGAATCGGGCTGATCGCCACGAACAGCATCACCATGAAGAGGGCGCCGCGTGCCCCCATCAGGAGCGGAAGCGCGCTCGCGGTTCCCTGGGCGAGGCCGCGCCCGCCGACGATCGCGAGAAACGCGAACAGGATCGAGGCCGGGACGAGCGTCGACGACACGATCGCGATCACGAGCAGCCGCGAGATTCTCGAGATCTGCTCGAGCGAGTCGCGCCGCCGCCCGCGCAGGCTATTGATGAACAGCCGCCAGCGGAACACCGCGAACGCCCGCAGGATGCGGATCATCCCGACAGCCACTCCAGAGTCGACGCTCCGCCGGCATCCGCACCGACGAGCTTCAGGAACCTCGCCTCGAGCGTCTCTCCCGCGATCCCCGTCCGAAGGGCCTCGATCGGCCCCTGGGCGACGAGCCGGCCCTTGTGGATGATCCCGATCTGGTCGCACAGGCGCTCGACGACCTCGAGGATGTGCGAGGTCAGGAAGATCGTCCCCCCGCGCAAGACGAAGGCGTGGAGCAGGTCCTTGATCTGGCGGGAGGCGATCGCGTCGATCCCCTCGAACGGTTCGTCGAGGAACAGCAGCTTGGGGGCCGGGAGCAGCGCGGCGGCGAGGGAGGTCTTCTTCCGCATCCCGTGCGAGTAGTCGGCGACGAGCTGTCCCGAGGTCGCGTCGAGGTCCATCAGCGCGAGCAGCTCCGCCGTCCGGCTCCGGATCGTCTCCCGGTCAAGGCCGTGGACCTGCCCGACGAACGCCAGCGTCTCCTTCGCCGTGAGGTGCTCGAACAGGGCGAGATCCTCCGGAACGACGCCGACCTGGCGCTTGACCGCCTCGGGGGATTCGACCGGATCGAGCCCGAGGATCCGCATTTGCCCCCCGGACGGGCGCAGCAGGCCGGTGAGGCACTTGATCGTCGTCGATTTTCCCACCCCGTTCGGGCCGAGAAAGCCGTAGAGTGATCCTTTGGGAACCGCCAGATCGATGCCATCGACCGCGACGAAGTCCCCGAACGTGCGCCGCAAGCCGGTGGTCGTCAGTGCCAGGTCCATGCGCGGGATTCTAGTGAAACTCGGCCGGCGCGCGGCGCGTAATCACTTCCCGACCATCCAGGAGGAGCGACGACGATGCTCTCGATCCGCGATCTGGTGAAGGTCTACCCCGGGCCCGTGGCGGCGCTCCAGGGGGTCTCGCTCGACATACCGGTGGGGATGTTCGGCCTGCTGGGGCCGAACGGCGCCGGAAAGACGACGCTGATGCGGGTCGTCGCCGGCCTGCTCGAGCCGACGTCCGGGCGCGTGGTCCTGGACGGAGAGGACGTGACCGAGTCCCCCGAGAAGGTCTGGGCGCGCCTCGGATACCTCCCGCAGGAGTTCGGGTTCTACCCGCACCTCACCGGCGAGGCGATGCTCCGCCATCTGCTCGAGCTCAAGGGGATCGACGGCCAGGACGGTACGAAGGCGCTCGCCGCCGAGCTTCTCGACCGGGTGAACCTGAGCTTCGCGGCCCACCGGAAGGTGAAGGGGTTCTCGGGAGGCATGCGCCAGCGCCTCGGTCTCGCCCAGGCGATCGCGGGAAACCCGAGGCTGATCATCGTCGACGAGCCGACCGCCGGTCTCGATCCCGAGGAGCGGTTCCGGTTCTACCGGCTGCTCGCCGAGCTCGCGGCCGACCGGATCGTCATCCTCTCGACCCACATCGTCGAGGACGTCTCGGTCCTCTGCTCCCGCTTCGCGGTGATCCGCGCGGGACGCGTCGTCGCGCTGACGACTCCCTCCGAGGCGCGCGCGCTGATCCAAGGAAGGATCTACCAGGGAACGGCGGGAAGCGCGGCCGAGGCGGACGTGATGTACACGAGCCGGCACGTCACCCAATCGATCCTGGTCGAGGGTCGCCACCAGCTCCGCGTCTACGAGCCGAACGGCGGCCCGCCGCCCGGCTTCGTTCCCGTCGAGCCGAACCTCGAGGACGCCTACTTCGTGCTCATGCGCGGCGAGGCCCTCGTCGGGGCCGCGCGATGAGCCTGCGGCGGGTCCTGCTCGTCGCGCGCGCCGATTTCGCCTTCCAGGCGCGGCGGCCGCTCATCTGGATTCTCGTCGTGATCATGGCCTTGACCGTCTGGGGACTGTCGACGGGCAACGTCCGGATCGAATCCGGGGACGCGTCTGTCGGCGGCGTCAAGGCCTGGGTCAACTCGGAGTTCGCGATCGCGGAGGTACTGAGTGTCACGGTTTTTCTCTTCTATTCGTTCTTCGTGGCGGTCGCGGCCGGGATGGCGGTCATCGACGACGAGGACAGGAAGATCGGAGAGATCCTCCATGCGACCCCGCTGACGGCGCGGGAGTACATCCTCGGGAAGACGCTCTCGATCCTCCTCGCCTTCACCGCCGTCCTCGCGATCCAGCAGCTCGTCGCGATCGTCGCCTACCAGTGGCTGCCGAACAAGAAGGCCGACGAGATCCGTGGCCCGTTCCATCTCGCGGCGTACGTCGTTCCCGCTCTCGTGTTCGGGCTGCCGTCGATCGTCTTCACCGCGCTGACCTCGCTCGCGGTGGGCGTGCGGTGGCGCCGGCCGATCCTCGTCTTCGTGCTTCCGGTCGCGCTCTTGCTGGGATGCGGGTTCTTCCTCTGGAACTGGTCACCGACCTGGCTCTCCCTGGAATGGAACAGGGTGCTGATGGCGCTCGACCCCGCGGGCTTCCGCTGGCTCAACGAGACCCACCTCAAGCTCGACCGCGGCGTCGCGTTCTACAACACCCATGCCATTCCGTTCGATATGGTCTTCTGGGCGAGCCGCGCCGCGATCCTGGCGATCGGTCTCCTCTCGCTGTGGGGGGCGGCGCGTCACTTCGAGAAGGCGATGCGCGGCGAGACGAAGGCCTCGAAGCGCGAGGGCCGGGCGCACGCGGCGGCGGTTGCCGAATCCACGTTCGTCCCCCTGAGGTCGACGCAGCCCCTCGCGAGGCTCGTCATGCAAAGCGCCCCGCCGAGATTCTTCGCAGGAGCCTGGCGCGTCGCGCGGATCGAGCTCAAGGAGCTCAAGAGCGCGCCGGGTCTCTACCTGTTCGTGCCGCTGATCCTCATCCAGACGATCGGCTCGTGCTTTACGGCGCTCGGGCCCTTCGGGACCCTGCTGCTCGCGACTCCGGGGACCCTCGCGGTCCGGATGATGAACACGCTGACGCTGCTCGTCTGCCTCCTGCTGCTGTTCTACACGGTCGAGTCGCACGAGCGGGAGCGGAAGACGGGGCTTGCCCCGATCTTCGACGCGACGCCGGTCGCGACCGCCTCGGTGCTCTTCGGCAAGTCGCTCGCGAACGCGGTCATCGGTGCCGCCGTCCTGGTCGCCTGCTTCATCGGCTCCGCGATCGTCATCCTCGTCCAGGCGCAGGTTCCGCTGCGCCTCGGCCCGTTCGTCCTCACCTGGGGTGTGCTGCAGTTCCCGACGTTCCTCGTCTGGTCGTGCTTCGTCACCGCGGCGATCGCGATCGCGCGGAACCGCTATGCCGCCTACGCGATCGGCCTCGCCGCGATGTCGTTGACCGGGTATCTCCAGGTCAAGGACAAGATGAACTGGGTCTTCAACTGGGACCTCTGGGGCGCCGTGCAGTGGAGCGACATGAGCGTCTTCGAGATGTCGCGGCGCGCGCTCGTCGAGAACCGGGTGCTCGTCCTGCTGATGTCCGCCCTCTTCGTCGTGGTCGCGGTGCGCTTCCACACGCGGCGTGAGGTGGACGCCGTGCGCGTGCTCCACCGCCTCCGCCCGGCGGCGCTCGGGGGCACGGTGCTGCGTCTGTCCCCCTGGGCGGCGGCCCCGGCGATCCTGGCGATCGTGCTCGGCTATCAGGTCGGGCGCGGGCACGAGTCCGACGCGGCGAAGAAGATCGAGCACGACTACTGGAAGCAGAACCTCGCGACCTGGAAGGACGTGCCGCAGCCCGAGATCGTCGACGTGGTCGTCGATCTCGACCTCGATCCCGCGAACAGCGCCTTCAAGACCAAGGGCACGTTCCGCCTGGCGAACCCCCACGACGCGCCGCTGCGGCAGTTCGCGCTGACCGGCGGGCCGCACTGGGGGGAGGTGAAGTGGACGCTCGACGGGAAGGACGTGAAGCCGGAGAACCGGACGCACCTCTTCGTGTTCACGCCGGAATCCCCGATGTCACCGGGGGGCGCGGTGACGGTGGGCTTCGCCTTCGACGGGATCTACCCCAAGGGGATCTCGAAGAACGGGGGCGGGCAGATGGAGTTCATCGTCCCCTCCGGCGTCGTGCTGACCAGCTTCACGCCGTCGTTCGTCCCGATCGTCGGGTACGAGGAGAGCGTCGGCGTCGAGGAGGAGAAGAACAAGTACGAGACAAAGGTCTACCCCGACGACTTCTACGTCGGGAAGACCGATCCGGCGTTCGGCAGCGGCTCGGCGTTCACCGCGAAGGTCACGATCACCGGCCCGGCGGAGTTCGGCTACAACTCGGTCGGCGTGCTCGAATCGGACACGGTGAAGGACGGCCGCCGCACCTGCGTCTGGACGACCGACACGAAGGTGCGCTTCCTGAACGTCGTGGCGGGCAAGTGGGCGGTCCGCCGCGGGAACGGGGTCGCGGTCTACTACCATCCCGAGCACACCTACAACCTCGACGAGATCGTCGCCGCTCTCGAGGGGGCGCGCACCTGGTACTCGCAGTGGTTCCGCGAGTTCCCGTGGAAGGAGCTGAAGCTCTCCGAGTTCCCCGCGCTTTCGGGGTACGCTCAGGGATTCGCGACCGACATCACGTTCTCCGAGTCGATCGGCTTCTTGACGCGCCAGGAGAAGTCGGGGAACGCGCCGTTCACCGTCACCGCGCACGAGGCCGCGCACCAGTGGTGGGGGAACATGCTCCTCCCCGGCAAGGGGCCGGGCGGGGACCTCCTGTCGGAGGGGATGGCGCATTTCTCGACGATCCTCCTCATCGATAAGGTCAAGGGGCCGTCGGACCGGATCGAGTTCTGCAAGCGGATCGAGGAGAGCTACGGGGACGACCGCCAGGTCGACTCCGAGAAACCGATGGTCAAGGTCGACGGCTCGAAGCCGGGGGACACGACCGTCACCTACGACAAGATGGGGTGGGTCGTCTGGATGCTCCTCCAGCAGATGGGGCGGGACAACCTCCTGCGCGGCCTTCACGACTTCCAGCGCGACTGGGACCAGAATCCCGACCATCCGGTTCTGCAGGACTTCACCGCGTACCTCCGGCCCTACGCGCCCGACCCGGCGGCGTACGACGCCTTCGTCGAGCAGTGGTTCCACAAGGTCGTGGTCCCCGAGTACACGCTGTCCGACGCGAAGAAGACGAAGGCGGGGGAGGGGTGGACGGCGACGGTCAACGTCACGAACAAGGGGACCGGGACGATGCCGCTGGCGGTCGCGGCGGCGAACACCTCGGACGACCGGTTCGATAAGAAGGGAAAGCCCAAGGCCGACTACGAGGACGCGCGCGAGACGATCACGCTGGGCGCCGGGGAATCGAAGACAGTCACGATCGCCTGCCCGTTCGAGCCCAAGGTGGTGCTGGTCGACCCGGACGCGGTGGTGCTGCAGCTCAATCGAAAGAAGGCGGTGGCGAAGCTGTAGCCGCCGTCTGCTTTCTCGAGCGGGCCTCGATCTGCTTCCCGCGGGACAGTTCCGCGCTCGCCTCCATGTCGTGCCCCCGCTGGTGGTAGACGTTGGCGAGCACGTAGTGGCCGAGCGCCGCGAAGCGGGAGGTGGAATCGAGGGAGAGGGCGCGCTGCGCTTCGGCCGCGGCACCATCGAGATCCCCCACGGACAGCAGCGACTGGGACAGGAGGAA
>DATKHQ010000168.1:0-5196 GCA_035510175.1 Candidatus Sulfotelmatobacter sp.
TGGCGATCCTGGAGGCGGGCGCGAAGGCGGGAAAGAGCGACCGGGTGAAGGCGATGCTCGAGCGCGGCCTCACGGACAAGGACGTCGTCGTCCGGAGGCGCGCGGCGACCTTGTTCCGGCAGGTCTTCGAGGAGGACCGGACGGCCGCGGTCGGTCCCGCCGCAGACAAGACGCTCGCGAGCTACGAGGCGATCGTGCGGTGGTCGATGGCCCCGCATGCGGCGGTCGTGACGCTCTCGCGTCCGGGATTCGCGCCGGGGCTGTTCACGATCGCGCTCGACACGAACGTCGCGCCGCTGGCCGCGTCGAACTTCGCCGACCTCGCGGGGGACGGCTTCTTCAACAACCGGGTGATCCATCGCGTCGTCCCCAACTTCGTCGTGCAGGACGGCGACCCGCGCGGCGACGGGTACGGCGGCCCGGGGTACACGATCCGCGACGAGTTCAACGAGATGGCGTTCACGCGCGGCGTCGTGGGGATGGCGTCGGACGGGAAGGACACGGCGGGGAGCCAGTGGTTCATCGTGCTATCCGACCAGCCCCACCTCGACGGCCGGTACACGGCCTTCGCCCACGTGGTCCAAGGGCAGCGCGACGTGGTCTCCGACATCGTGCCGGGAGACAAGGTCGTGTCGATCCGCATGTACGACGGCGACGGGACCGAGCCTCTTCCGAAGCGGTGACTAATCGGGGACATTCTGCTTTTTCCCATCCTGGGATATTCCCTATTCTTCGCAGCGAGGCGGTATTCGGGGAGCCGAGCAAGAAGAAAGGGAATGTCCCAGGACGGAGAAAAGCGGAACGTCCCGACTAGTTCCGCATCAAGCGGGCGGTCTCGCCGGCGTTGAGCGTCTCGCTGTGGACGCGATCGCGGATCGCGCGCCAGACCGACTCGTCGATCGAGAGGAACACGTCGGCCACGCGCGGATCGAACTGCGTTCCGGCGAAGCGCCGGATCTCGTCGCGGGCCTCCTCGATCGAGAGCGCCGCCCGGTAGGGGCGGTCCGAGGTCATCGCGTCGAACGTGTCGACGGTCGCGAAGATCCGGGCGCCGAGCGGGATCTCGTCTCCCTTCAGCCCGCGCGGGTACCCGGTCCCGTCGAACCGCTCCTGGTGGCAGTGCACGATGTCGAGCGCGGGGGCGAGGAAGCGGATGTGCTCGAGCATGCGGAAGCCCATCTCGGGATGCCGCTTCATCTCGGCCCACTCCGCGAGGTCGAGCTTCCCCGGCTTGCGCAGGATCGCGTCCGAGACACCGATCTTGCCGACGTCGTGAAGGATCGCGCCGCGCCGGATCCACGACAGCTCCGGCTCCTTGACCCCCATCGTCCTGGCGACGAACACGGCGTACTCGACGACGCGCCGGGAGTGGCCGAGCGTCTCGTTGTCCCGGTAGTCGAGGGCGGTGATGAGCGCCTGCAGCGTGCTCTCGTAGGAGTCCTCGAGGTCGAGGTAGAGCGTCTCGATCTTCCGCGTCCTCTCGTCGACCATCTCCTCGAGGCGGCGCTGGTACTCCCGGTTCTCCTTGATCAGCCGGCGCTTCTCGAGCGTCCGCTCGACGACGATTCGGACCTCCGCGAGGTTGAAGGGCTTCGTGACGAAATCGGAGGCGCCCCGCCGGATCGTCTCGACCGCGACCTCGACGTCGTGGAGGCCGGTCACCATGACGACGTCGATGTCGGGGTCGATCTCCTTCACCTTCCTCAGGAGCACCATCCCGTCCTCGCCCGGCATCTCGATGTCGGAGAGGATGAGGCCGACGCCCTTCTCCCGGACGATGCGGAGGGACTCGGCCGCGTCGCGGGCTTCGAGCACCTCGTACCCGTAAGAGCCGAGACCGTCGGCGAGGAGCTCACGGATCGACCGCTCGTCGTCGGTCACCAAGATCCGTTGAGACGCCGCGGAAACGGTCTCCTGCATCGCTGCTTGGCCCCCTCGTTGCGGAATTATAAGTTTCGCGGCATATTCCAGGCAAGCCCCGCCCAAACTGGAATATGCGGCCCTAGGTGACCTCACGCCAGTCGCGTCCGGACTTCTGATCGACCGCGAGAGGGACGCGCAGCGGATGGACGTTCTCCATCGCCTCGCGAACCACGGCCCGGACCCGGGGGAGCTCCTCGTCCGGGACCTCGAGCAGCAGCTCGTCGTGAACCTGGAGGAGCATCTGGGCGGAAAACCCCCCGCCGTCGAGCGCCCGCGCGACCTTCTGCATGGCGAGCTTCATCAGGTCGGCGGCGGTCCCCTGGATCGTCGTGTTGACCGCCCCGCGCAGCGCCTGCTCGACCTCGGCGCGGTTGGGGCGGCCCCGGAGCTGGGGGAACCAGCGCTTGCGGCCGAACAGGGTCGAGACGACCCCTTCGCGCGTCGCTTCCGCGCGCACCTGCTCGATGTACACCTTGATGCTCTTGAACCGCTCGAAGTAGGCGGCGATGAAATCGCGCGCCTCGGTCCGCGACATCCCCTGGTCCCGGGCGAGACGGCTCTCCGACATTCCGTAGAGGATGCCGAAGTTGACCGCCTTGGCGCGGCGCCGCATCTCGTCGGTCACGGCGGACGGCGCGACGCCGAAGACCTTGGACGCGGTGACCCGGTGGATGTCCTCCCCCGCCCGGAACGCCTCGGTGAGAGCCTCGTCCCCGCACAGGTGCGCGAGCACGCGCAGCTCGACCTGGGAGTAGTCCGAGGCGAGGAAGACATGGCCGTGCCCGGGGACGAAGGCGGAGCGGATCGTGAGGCCGACGGAGGTGCGCGCGGGGATGTTCTGGAGGTTCGGGTCGGACGAGGAGAGGCGGCCGGTCGCGGCTCCGGTCGGGTGGTACGAGGTGTGGACGCGGCCGGTTGCGGGATTGACGAGCTCGGGGAGCGTGTCGACGTAGGTTCCCTTGAGCTTCGCGAGCTCGCGGTACTCGAGGAGGGTCCTCGCGATCTCGTGCTCGCCGGCGAGCTCCTCGAGGGTCGCCGCGTCGGTAGAGTACTCGCGGCTCTTGGCGGTCTTCTTCCCGGGCTGGAGCTTGAGCCGGGTGAAGAGGACGTCGCGGAGCTGCTTCGGCGAATCCACGTTGAACGCGCCGCCGGCGAGCGCGTGGATCTTCTTCCGGGCCTCGTCGAGGGAGCGCTCCATCTCCTTCGAGAGAGCCCTGAGCGCGCCGACGTCGACCTTGATCCCGGCCGCCTCCATCCGGAGGAGGATCGGAAGCACCGGACCATCGATCTCGCGCCAGACCTGGTCGACCCCCGCCTCGCGCATCCTCGGCTCGAGGACGTCGGCGAGGCGCCGCGTGACGTCGGCGTCCTCGGCGGCGTAGTCGGTCACCCGGTCGACCGGCACCTGGTTGAGCGTGAGCTGCTTGGCGCCGCTGCCGACGAGCGAGGCGTACTTGATCGTCTCGTGGCCGAGGTAGAACGCGGCGAGCGAGTCCATGTTGAAGGTGGGCCGGTCGGGCTCGAGGAGAAACGCGGCGACCATCGTGTCGAGCTCCCATCCCGCGACCGGCATGCCGTGCCGCCGGAGGATGTGGGCGTCGTACTTGAGGTTCTGGCCGACCTTGGGGACCGACGCGTCGGCCAGGAGCGGCCCGAGCACGCGAGCGATCTCCTCGACAGGCAGCTGCCGCGGCGCGCCGAGGTAGTCATGCGAGACCGGGATGTACACCCCCTGGTTCGGCGCCCAGGAGAGTGAGATCCCGACGAGCTTCGCACGCATCGGATCGATGGAGTTCGTCTCGGTGTCGACCGCGATCCGTCCGGCGGCGCGGCACGACGCGACGGCGGATTTCAGCGCCGCAACATCGAGGATCGTCGTGTACGCCGCTCTGCGGGCGGGCGGCGGGCCCTCCACCGGATCCTCGGCCTCGGCAGGCGCGGCCGCGGGCTCGGCAACCGCCGCCGCGGGAGCCTCTCCCTCGTACTCCGCCGTCAGCGACCGGAACCCGAGCGTGCGGAACAGCGTCGCGAGCTTCTCGCGATCCGGCGGGTCGTGGTGGAGCGCTTCGGGATCGAACGTCGCGGGAACGTGCGTGTCGACCGTCGCCAGCTCGCGCGAGAGGCGCGCCTGGTCCGTGTTGTCGGCGATCGCTTGCCAGATCCGGCGCTGGCTGCCCTTGTCGAGCTCCTTGAGAAGCTTCGCGGCGGACTTGCGCACCTTGGGAGGTAGTCCCGAAACATCCTTCAACCCCTCGACCGCCTCGGCGGCTTCCTTCAACCGGGCCGCGAGATCGGGATCCTTCTCCAGCTCGAGGAGCGAGCGGGACTCCGCAAGGAACTCCTTCCGAGCCTCCGGAATGCCCTCTCCCGCATCGAGCGCAGCGACGAGCGCATCGCGCGCGGCGAAGCACGAGACGAACGCCGCCGCGCGGGCGAGGATCTCCTCGATCGACCCGTACGCCGCCACGAGGCCGAGCGCCGTCTTCTCGCCGACCCCCGGCACGCCGGGGATGTTGTCGACCGAATCCCCCATCAGGCCGAGGACGTCGATGACGCGATCGGGCGGGGCGCCGAAGTGCTCCGCCACCCCCGCCGGGTCGAGCCGCAGCTCCTTCGACGGGTTGAGCACGGTGATCCCGTCGCCGACGAGTTGGAGGAGGTCCTTGTCCGAGGCGACGACGACGACCTCGTACCCGGACTCCTTCGCCAGGCGCGCGTACGTCGCGATCAGGTCGTCGGCCTCGTATCCCGCCAGCTCGAGCACGGGGATCCGGAACCCCTCGCACACCTGCTTGGCGAGCGGAAATTGCGGGATCAGATCCTCGGGCAGAGGCGGCCGATTCGCCTTGTAGTCTTCGAACCGGTCATGACGGAACGTCGGCCCCTCAAGGTCGAACGCCACGCCGACGTACTCCGGCTTCTCGTCGTTCAGGAGCTTCCGGAGCATCGTCGTGAAGCCGAACACCGCGCCCGTCGGAAGCCCGGACGAGTTCGTCAGGCCGCGGATCGCGAAGAACGCGCGGAAGAGCTGCGAGGTCCCGTCGATGAGATAGAGCTTCGGCACCCCGGAAGATTACCAGTGTGAGAGCGGATAGCGATGGCCCGAACGGTTCTATCGAATGTTCCGGGCGCGCTCGAGGTTCACGACGAACGTCTCGAAGCTTATCGTGCGCTCTTTCGCTCGCGCCCGGAACGCTGCGACGTCGGCGGCGTCCTGCACGAACGAGTCCCGAAGCGCCTCGTTGATCAGAGCCGACAACGTCGTGTGGGACC
>DATKHQ010000169.1:0-3068 GCA_035510175.1 Candidatus Sulfotelmatobacter sp.
CGCGTCTTCGCGAGCGCCTTCGCGGTGTAGCCGAACACCAGATCCGCCTGCGCCTCGGCACGGAGGATTTCCTCTTGCGACGGGCCCACCGGGCTGGGGCGGGTCAGGAAGTACGTCGTCGCGATCAGCGCGGTCGCGACGACCGCCGCCGCGGCGGCACGCGTCACGGAATAGGAGTACCGCCGCGTGCGGCGCGTCCCCGTCGTCGCCGCCCACACCGCGTCGAGCGTCCTTGCCGGGAGAGGCTCGGCGGGGGCATGGCGCAGGAGGTCGCGCAGGCGGGCGAGATCGGCGTGCATCTGCGCGCAGGCGGGGCAGATCTCCAGGTGCTGCACGACGTCCGCGGGAAGGGTCAACGGATCGTCGCCGTCGAACAGCTCGTGGATCCGCTCTCTCATCGCGGTGCAGGAGTCGCGTTCGGCGCTCACGGGGCCACCTCCACCCGGATCAGCTCGCGGCGCAACTTCTCTCTCGTGCGGTGCAGCGTCGCCTTGAGCGTCCCGATGTTCATGTTCAATGTTTGCGCGATCTCCTCGTACGGGAGCCCCTCGACCTCCCTGAGGAGCACGATGGCGCGATCGCGCTCCGAGAGCCCGAGGAGCGCCCGTTCGAGAAGCTTGCCCATCTGCGTCGATCCCGCCAGGCGATCGGGGCCGGGGCGGGTGTCGATCGGGTCCGGCGCCTCGTCGTTCCTCCGGACCTCGGGTCGCGAGGCGCGGCGCCGCACCCGGTCGACGCACAGGTTGTGCGCCGCGCGGAGCAGCCACGCCTTGCAGGCCGGTCCGGCCTCGACGCGATCGAGGTTCTTCCACAGCCTCACGAAGCACTCCTGCGCGACATCCTGAGCTTCCTCGCCGTCCTTCAGCACGTACCGGGCATAGCTGTAGACCCGATCCTTCAATTGCAGCACCGCTCCTTGAAACTCCGCCATCGTCATGCGCCAACCCTGGAACGGCCCGGCGGCGAAAAAGTTGCGCCCCGGTTGCTAAAGTGATCGCCGGTGCGCCCCTACCACGCCCTGAGACACAGCGATTTTCGCCGACTTTGGGCCTCCCAGCTGGTTTCGTTGACCGGCTCCCAGATGCAGGTCGCGGCGATCGACTGGCACGTCTATCTCCTGACCCGTTCCCCCCTGGCCCTGGGCCTCGTCGGCCTGGCCCGGGTCGTTCCGATCGTCAGCCTGTCGCTCTGGGGCGGGGTTGCCGCCGACCGGTACGACCGGCGCAAGATCATGATGATCACCCAGTCGACGATGACGGTGGTCGCCGCCACGCTCGCCGTCCTGACGCTCGCCGGCCGGGAGCCGCTGTGGGGGCTCTACGCGCTCACCGCGGTCACCTCGGCGGCCGGCTCGTTCGACAACCCCGCGCGCCAGGCGCTGATCCCTCGGCTGGTCCCCCGCGAGAACCTACCCGGGGCGCTCGCCATGAACCTCACGATGTTCCATGCCGGGATGATCGGGGGCCCCGCGCTCGCCGGAGTGTTCATCGCGATGGCCGGAGAAGGGACGCGCGGGCTCGGCTGGATCTACCTCGCGAACGCCGGCTCGTTCCTCGGCGTGCTCGGAGCGCTGCTGTCGATGCGCGCGTCGGGCGCTGTCGAGGCGCCCCCCGAAGGGCACGCGCATCCGTTCGCGCAGGTGCGCGAGGGGCTCCGGTTCGTCTTCACGACTCCGGTCATGGTCTGGACGATGGCTCTCGACTTCGCGGCCACGTTCTTCGCGGGAGCGAACTCGCTGCTCCCGATATTCGCCGACCAGATCCTCGGGGTCGGCGCTCTCGGCTTCGGCTGGCTGCGCGCGGCCCCCGCGCTCGGCGCCCTCGTCGGCTCCGTCTACACGTCGCTCCGCCCGCTGCCACGGCGCCAGGGGCGGGTCCTCCTCTGGGCGGTCGCGGCGTACGGCCTCGCCACCGTCGTCTTCGGCGTGTCGCGAAGCTACCTGCTGACGTTCGCCGCGCTCGCGATCACGGGGATCGCCGATCTCGTCTCGACGGTCGTCCGGCAGGTCCTTCGCCAGATGCTCACCCCCGACGACATGAGGGGGCGCATGACGTCGGTCAACATGATCTTCTTCATGGGAGGCCCTCAGCTCGGCGAGCTCGAGGCCGGGCTCGTCGCGGCGCTGTTCGCGTCGGCCGCGGTGGGGGCGACGGTCTCGGTGGTGTCCGGAGGCCTCGGCACCCTCCTCGTCACCGGACTCGTCGCGTGGAAGAGCCGCGTCGTGCGCGACTACGTGCAGGAGGAGCTTGCCTCCACCGGACGAGAGGTCACCTGACCGCCGAGATCCCGTTCCGGAAGATGCGCATGCCGTCGCCTTCGGGCGGCGGGTCTCCCGCGAGGCGCCGTCGCGACCATTGCGGATGCTGGAACGGGTACAGGAACGCGTCCGGGTGCGGCATCAAGCCGAAGATCCTTCCCGAGGGATCGCAGATCCCCGCGACGGCCCCGGCGGACCCGTTCGGATTCCAGGGCCACTCCTGGGTCGGCCGCCCGTCCGGCCCCAGGTAGCGCGCGGCGACGAGCCGATCGCGGTCGAGGCGCTCGGCAACTCCCGGCGCCGCGATGAATTTCCCCTCGCCATGGCGTGCCGGGAGGTCCATCGCCTCGATGCCGCGCGTCCAGATGCACGGGCTGCTCGAGTCGAATCCCAGGCGGACCCACGCGTCGCGATATCCGGGCCGGTCGTTCGGCGCCAGCGTCGCACGCGGCGTGCGGGTGTCGCCGTCGAGCCCCGGAAGCAGCCCGAGCCGCACCATCGTCTGGAATCCGTTGCAGACACCCAGCGCCAACCCCCCCCGCTCGATGAAGCGCACGAGGTCGTCGTAGAGGCGCCAGCGAATCTTGTTCGCGAACACGGAGCCCGCGCCGAGGTGGTCGCCGTACGCGAACCCTCCGATGAACGCGAGGATCGGGTAGTCGGCGATCTTCCGCGGCGCACTTGCGTCGAGGAGGTCGAGGAGATGCACCTTGTCGGGACACCCTCCCGCCATCGTGAACGCCGACTCGGTCTCGGCCTCGCAGTTGAGGCCGAGCCCCGTGATGATCAGGACGCGCGGCTCACTCATGGG
>DATKHQ010000170.1:0-2263 GCA_035510175.1 Candidatus Sulfotelmatobacter sp.
GGTCCGCGTCGCCCCCCCGCTCGGCGGCGAGGGTGACGTGGCGGCGGCCGCTCTCGCGCGTCAGCGTCTCCCGGACGAGCCGGAAGCCGCGGCGTGAAAGCCACGCCCGCACCCGCGCGATCTCGGTCCGGGGCTGGAGGACGAGCGTTTTCGGGGCGATCGCATCGAGCGCGTCGACGTCGAGCATCCGGAGGATCGTCCGGCCGCCCACGCCGGCGACGATCAGGACGTCGATCGCGTCGGCGGGGGCGAGCGGTTCGAGCCCATCGCCGGAGCGCCGGTCGAGCGCCCCGGACCACGGCGCGCCGACGGTCGGGGGGCCGATCCGCGCGGCCCGGGTCGGCGTTTTCTCGGTGGCGATCGCGAACGAGGCGATCCCCCGCGCGAGCAGGTGGAGCGGGAGGCGCCCGTGGTCGCTGCCGACGTCCGCCACGCGGGCGCCTCGGGGCACGAGTGCCATGAGGGCGGCGATCCGAGGCGAGGGCGGAGACAGCGGGAGCGCGCTCACGACCGGAGAGAATAGCGCTCGGACCCTTGCGACGCGCGACGGCGGCCCTATAATCCGGCCATTGTCGAGGTGCGCGTCGAGCATGCGGGGAGTGACACGATGAACGTTTCGTTCACCGATCGTTTCACGACGGACGATGCGGTCAACGTCTACGGTCTGGACGGCTGGGGGAACGGGTACTTCGCGATCGGCGAGGACGGGCACCTGCTCGTCGCCCCGTCCCGCGATCCGCTGCGCTCGATCGACGTGCTGCGCGTGGTCGAGGATCTCGCGCGGCGCGGCGTCACGACGCCGGTGCTCCTCCGCTTCCCGCAGCTGCTCGAGGGGCAGGTCACCGAGCTCTCGCAGAGCTTCGCGAACGCGATCCGCGAGTTCAACTACCCGGAGAAGTACCAGCCGGTGTTCCCGATCAAGGTCAACCAGCAGCGCGCCGTCCTCGCGGAGCTGGTGCGCTCCGGCTGGTCGTCGGCCCTCGGTCTCGAGGTGGGCAGCCGCCCGGAGCTGCTCGGCGCGATGGCGCTCGACCTGGCGCCGGGGGCGCTGATCGTCTGCAACGGTTTCAAGGACCCCGAGTACCTCTCGACCGCCTCGATGGCCTGCCGTCTCGGCAAGAAGGTCGTGGTCGTCGTCGAGAAGCCGTTCGAGGTGGACCAGCTCGTGGCGGTCGCCGCGAAGGACCCGGTGCTCTTCGAGATCGGGTTCCGAATCCGGCTGCAGGCGCGCGGCTCGGGGATGTGGGAGAAGTCGGGAGGGTTCGCCTCGAAGTTCGGCCTTTCCACGCTCCAGCTCCTCCGCGCGCTCGAGCGCCTCGAGGCCGCGGGGATGCGCGACCGGCTCGCGCTCCTGCACTTCCACATCGGCAGCCAGATCACCGAGATCCGCAAGATCAAGAATGCCGTCCGCGAGGCCGCGCGCATCTACGCCAAGGTCCGCAAGCTCGGGGCCGACGTGCGCTACCTCGACGTCGGCGGGGGCCTGGGCATCGACTACGACGGATCCAAGACCTCCTCGGACGCGTCGGTCAACTACTCCGTGCAGGAGTACGCCAACGACGTCGTGTTCGGGATCCAGGAGGTGTGCGACGAGGAGCACGTGCCGCACCCGCGCATCGTCAGCGAGTCGGGGCGGATGCTCGTCGCCTACCACGCGATGCTGGTCACCGACGTCCGCGCGGCGGTTTCCGGCGTCGAGCCGGACCCGCCCGCGAGCACCGGCCGGGAGCCGCAGGTCGTGCAGGACCTGGCCGAGGTGTCGCGCAAGATCTCGGTGAAGAACTACCGCGAGTTCTACCACGACGCGATCGAGTACCGCGACCAGATGTACTCGCTGTTCAACCTCGGGATGCTCCCGCTCGAGGACCGCGCGAAGGCCGAGGTGCTCTACCGCGAGATCGCCACCAAGGCCGTGCGGTTCTCGAAGTCTGCCAAGTTCGTGGCGGACGAGTTCCAGGAGCTCGAATCCAAGCTCCACGACAAGTACATCTGCAACTTCTCGGTCTTCCAGTCGATCCCGGACCACTGGGCGCTCGACCAGCTCTTCCCGATCATCCCCGTCCACCGCCTGAACGAGACGCCGACCCGCAAGGCCACGCTCGGCGACATCACCTGCGACTCCGACGGCGAGGTCGAGAAGTTCGTCGACCTGAAGGACATCAAGGACGCGCTCGAGGTCCACGACATCAAGGGAAACGAGCCGTACTACCTCGCGTTCGCCCTGGTCGGCGCCTACCAGGACACGATGGGGGACATGCACAAC
>DATKHQ010000171.1:0-5960 GCA_035510175.1 Candidatus Sulfotelmatobacter sp.
TCATCCCGCCGTACGAGTACCACGTCCTCGGCAACGCCCACTACGACCGCGTCTCCGTGACTCTCCACATCTACGGCGGCGAGATGGACCACTGCCGGATCTACCAGCCGCAGCTCGACGGCCTCTGGACGGTGTGCGAGAAGAAGCTCGCGTACGACGAATAGCCCCGACCTCTTGGCCTCGAAATCCTCCCCTCTCGCGATCGTTCCCGGCCTCGCGCTCGTCGTCGCGGTGGCGATCGCGGCGCGCTACCTCCACGGCAAGATCCCCGCGGAGGTGGCGAAGCTCGTCGGGGACGTGATCGTCGCCGTCGCGCTCGGCCTCGTCGTCGGCAACGTCATCCGGCTCCCCGGCTTCGTGAAACCGGGGATCCAGTTCGCGTTCCGGACGCTGCTGCGCCTCGCGATCGTCCTGCTCGGGGCGACGTTCTCGCTGAAGACGGCCCTGTCGATCGGCGGGCGCTCGATCCTGATGGTGGTCGCGCTCATGACGCTGGCGCTGCTCGTCGCCCACGCGCTCGGCCGTTTCCTCGAGGTTCCCGGGAAGCTGTCGACGCTCATCGGCGTGGGCACCGCCGTGTGCGGCAACACGGCGATCTCGGCCGTGGCCCCGGTGATCGGCGCCCCGGACGAGGAGACCTCGTTCGCGATCGCGACGAACACGCTGTTCGGCACCGCCGCGGTCTTCGCCTATCCGGTTCTCGGCCACGCGCTCGGCATGGCGGACCCGGTGTTCGGCACGTGGGCGGGGACCGCGGTCAACGACACCTCCCAGGTCGTCGCCGCCGGGTTCGCCTACAGCGCCGCCGCGGGGAAGGTCGCCACCGTCGTGAAACTCACCCGGAACTTGCTCATGGGCGGCGTGATCCTGCTCATGGGCCTGCTCTACGGCCGCGGCGGCGGAAAATCGGTCTCGCTCGCGGCGCGGATCAAGCAGTCGATCCCGGGGTTCGTCATCGCGTTCGTCGGGATGTGCATGCTCAACACCTTCGGGATCGTCGAGAAGCTCGGGACGATCGTCCACCGCGATCTCGGCTCCGATGCCCAGACCGCGGCGAAGTTCCTCATCCTCGTGGCACTCGCGGGAGTGGGCCTGGGCACCCGCTTTTCCGCGATGCGCCGGATCGGATTGCGCCCGTTCTGGGTGGGGCTCGCGACCGCGCTGACGACCTCCGGCGCGAGCTACGCGATCATCCACTTCTTCGGACCCGCGGGACGGTGAGCCCACGGTCCTCGTGACCGTGCCTCGAGTCGATAATTGTTCAATGCCCGGGGCGTTGCCCGCGTGCCGGCCGCACCCTAGGTTTTAGCCTGGGGCTGCAGCGAGTGCTCGCAGGGGGATGCGGATGGGAGCCACAGGCCAGGTGGGGTCAACCGTGGTCGCGCGTTTCCGCGACGGCCGGATCATGAAGGGGACCGTCCAGAACTTCCTCCCGACGCGTCCGCTCTTTCACCTGTACACGGTCGACGGGAACTCCCAGTACGGGATCGCGGTCGCGCTCGCGGACCTCAAGGCCCTGTTCTTCGTGAAGAGCTTCGAGGGAAACCAGAACTACGTCGAGGACTCCGACGTGACCCACGCCGAGGGGGCCGGACGGAAGATCGTCGTAACATTCATGGACGGCGAGGTGCTCACCGGCGTGACGACCGGATACAGCGCCTCGAAGCCGGGATTCTTCGTGACGCCGACCGATCCGATGAGCAACAACGACCGCGTGTACGTCGTTGCGAAGTCGGTCCAGAACGTCGCCTGGGCCGAGGCCGCGATCGCCACTCCCGTGGGAGCTCCGGTCCTGAAGCGCTGATCCCCGCGACCGCTACTTCGCGGCCGCCTCGAAGTGGAAATGCACCTCGAGCGTCGGGTACTGCCAGGACGCCGGCAACGGCGGAAACGGCTGGGCGTCCTTGACCGCCTTGGTCGCCGCGTCGTCCCACGGCTTGAACCCCGTCGTCATGTTCTCGCGCAGCCCCTGGAGCGTCCCGTCCTTCCCGATCAGCGCGATGAGGACGGTCTTCTTGCCGACCGGCGCGCCGGGAGCCGACTTCCACGCCTTGAGCACCTTGTCCGCCGCGATCTTCTGGTAGGCCGTATCGGTGAACGCCGGGGTGAAGTACGCGGTGAACCTCGGGACCGGCTTGACCGCGGGCGCCGCGAGAGCGGCGGAGGCGACGAGCAGCGACGCGATCCCGGCGGCGAGTCTCATGGACGGGCGCCTATCTTACCCGGGCTCGGGTTGACAAAACTCAGGGAGGCCGTATCATTCCATCCGTGCATCCGGATAGACTGATAGTTAATCGACCCGCCCTGTTCGACCAGATGGCCGTTCTCGGCGATGCCCTGCGGAGCCGGATCCTGGTCGTCGTCGAGCGCGGCGAGCTGACGGTCGGCGAGCTGTGCCGGGTGGTCCAGGCGCCGCAGTCGACGGTCAGCCGCAGCCTGAAGACCCTGCTCGACGGCGGCTGGGTCGTCTCGCGGGCCGACGGGACCAACCGGCGCTACGCCATGGCGTCTGGCGCCCTCGACCCCGACCGACGCGCCCTCTGGATGCTCGTCCGCAAGGAGGTCACCTCGACGTCCGCGGCGCGACAGGACGAGCGGCGCCTGGGACAGGTGATCGCCGCGCGGCGCTCGCGGTCCGAGGAGTTCTTTCGCTCCGGCGCCGGGGCTTGGGACCGGCTCCGCGACGACCTCTTCGGGCGGCGCTTCGTCTCCGCCGCCCTCCTCGGGCTGCTGGACGGTGACGCCGTCGTCGCCGACCTGGGCTGCGGCACGGGCCAGACGGTGGAAGCGCTCGCCCCGTTCGTCTCGAGGGTGATCGGCGTCGACGGGTCGGCCGCCATGCTCGCCGCGGCCCGAAAACGCCTCTCGGCGATCGACAACGTCGAGCTGCGCGAGGGGTCTCTCGAATCGCTTCCGATCGACGACGCGAGCCTCGACGCCGCGACGATGTTCCTGGTGCTGCACCACGTCGCCGAGCCCCGTCGCGCGCTCTCCGAGGCCGCGCGCGCGCTCAAACCCGGCGGCCGCCTGGTCCTCGTCGACATGCTCCCCCACGACCGCGAGTCGTACCGCGAGGAGATGGGGCACGTGTGGCTCGGCTTCCGCTCCGACGTGCTCGAAGGCCATCTCGCCGCGGCCGGCTTCGAGGCCGTCCGCACGTTCTCTCTGCCGCCGGACTCCAAGGCCAAGGGTCCCGAGCTGTTCGCGGCGCGTGCGGTCCGTGGCGCCGCCGCCGTTTCCCGAGTCGCAACGTCCTCAAGGAGAAATCCATGACCCCCACCGCCGCCGCTTCGATCCATCCTTTCGACGCCGCCGCCAAGGCCGGCCGCGCTCCCTACAAGGTCGCCGACCTGGCGCTCGCCGAGCTCGGCCGCAAGGAGATCCGGCTCGCCGAGCACGAGATGCCCGGCCTGATGGCCGTGCGGCGCAAGTTCGCGGCCGGAAAGCCCCTGTCGGGCGCCAGGATCATGGGAAGCCTGCACATGACCGTGCAGACCGCGGTCCTGATCGAAACCCTCGCCGATCTCGGCGCCGACGTGCGCTGGGTCTCGTGCAACATCTTCTCGACGCAGGACCCCGCCGCCGCGGCGGTGGTCGTGGGCCGGCCGAGCACGGGCGGGACCGCGGCCGCTCCCCGCGGGATCCCCGTCTACGCGTGGAAGGGGGAATCGCTGCAGGAATACTGGTGGTGCACCGACGAGGCGCTGCTCTGGCCGGACGGCTCCGGTCCCACGCTCATCGTCGACGACGGCGGTGACGCGACGCTCCTGATCCACAAGGGCGCCGAGTTCGAGACGAAGGGCGCGGTCCCCGCGTTCGACCCGAGCGCGGACCCGGAGGAGTGGGGCGTCATCCTCGATCTGCTGCGCGCCGGGATGACCAAGGACCCGGAGCGCTGGCGCCGCACGGCGAAGGGAATCCGCGGCGTCTCCGAGGAGACGACGACCGGCGTCCACCGGCTCTACCAGATGATGGAGGCGAACACGCTCCTGTTCCCCGCGATCAACGTCAACGACTCCGTGACCAAGAGCAAGTTCGACAACATCTACGGCTGCCGACACTCGCTCCCCGACGGGCTGGCGCGCGCCACGGATGTGATGCTCGGCGGGAAGCTCGCGGTCATCTTCGGCTACGGCGAAGTCGGCAAGGGGTGCGCCCAGGCGCTCCGTGGTCAGGGGTGCCGCGTCGTGATCGCCGAGATCGATCCGATCTGCGCCCTGCAGGCGGCGATGGAGGGATACCAGGTGACGACGCTCCAGGAGGTCCTCACGCACGCCGACATCTTCATCACCGCGACGGGGAACAAGTCGATCCTGACGGTCGAGCACATGGCGCGGATGAAGGACAAGGCGATCGTCGGGAACATCGGGCACTTCGACAACGAGATCGACATGGCCGGACTCAAGAAGTACCCGGGCATCAAGAAGGTCAACATCAAGCCGCAGTACGACGAATGGGTGTTCCCGGACGGCCACTCGATCCTGGTCCTCGCGGAGGGACGCCTCCTGAACCTCGGATGCGCCACGGGGCATCCCAGCTTCGTGATGTCGGCCTCGTTCACCAACCAGGTGCTGGCGCAGCTCGAGCTGCACGCGAACGCCGACAAGCTCGAGCGGAAGGTCTACATCCTCCCGAAGAAGCTCGACGAGGAGGTCGCCCGGTTGCACCTCGAGCATCTCGGGGTGCGCCTGACGCGGCTCACCGACGAGCAGGCGAAGTACCTCGGTGTCCCCGTGGACGGGCCTTACAAGCCGGAGCACTACCGCTACTGAGTCTCCGGCCCCGCCTCCGGCGGGTCACCGCTTGGAATAGAAGCCGTCGAACGCGGTGGACCAGGAGGTCCCTCCGTCGCTCGAGACGGTCCAGGTCTGCCGGACACGCCCGTCGGGGAGCTTTTCCCAGGCGATGCGGTTGACGATGGTCTCCCCCTTCGGCCCGACGCCCGGTCCCTCGAGGACCATCCGGCCGTCCACGATCCCTCCGGCGAGCTGAAGGAGCGTCCCCTGGCTGTCGACCCAGACCTGATGCCAGCGCCTGTCCGTGGCGTCGTAGACGTTGAAGCTCGAGCCGGTGCCGCCCTTCGCACCGTTCCAGTGCTCGGCCAGCACGCATCCGTCGTGCTCGAGGGTGATGTGATTGGTGCCGGCGGGGTTCCCCTTGGGGCCCGCCACCGCCCAGTCGCCGAGCCAGAAATCGAACTGGCGGTACTCCGCCGCCGTGCACGCCTTCGCCGGCGCCGGGAGGGTCGGCGGCGGGGGCGTCGTCGTCCCGGCCAGGGACCAGGCCGCAATCAGCTGCAGGAGCGTTCCCGTGGCGACGACCGATCGGCGCATGGACCTCCCTCCCTCCCTCGTGTGAGTGTCTTACGCGCCGGGCGCGCTCCCGGACGAGGGAGCGGCGAGTCCCGCGGAGACCCCACCGCGGCCGGCCCCCTAGATCAGCTCGAACTCGGCGACGACGGGCAGGTGATCGCTCGCGACCCGGGAAACCGCGAGCCGGCAGCTCCTTGCGGTCAGCAGCCGCATCTTCCCGCGAAAGTAGACGCGATCGAGCGCGCCGGTCGGCGAGAACGCGGGGTACGTGCGAATCGCGCCCCGAAGGCCCTCCCCGTGCTGGGTCGCGCTCGTGAACCCCAGGATCTCCGTGAAGATCGGGTGGAGCTGCGATAGCCAGTCGTTGAAGTCGCCGGCGACGAGGCACGGGGCATCCGCCGCGACTTCCGTGAACTCCCGGGAGCGCGTGAGGAGGCCGACCTGGCGGGTGCGCTCCTTCGCGGACAGCCCGAGGTGGAGGTTGAAGATCTCGACGTCCTTCGGGGCGTGGTGCCCCCGGTCGACGCGCAGCCGGACGTGGAGGCATCCGCGGCGCTTCCGGTCGTCCACGGTGAGATCGATGTTCCGGTGGACGACGATCGCGTGACGGCTGAGCACCGCGTTCCCGTACCGCCCCTTGCGCAGGGA
>DATKHQ010000172.1:0-2719 GCA_035510175.1 Candidatus Sulfotelmatobacter sp.
CAACGCCTACTTCGACCGCGCCGCGTGCCTATCCGAGTGGGTCACAAGCGCCCGCGCGCTTCCCGCGCCCACGGGCGAGAAGGTCATCGTCGAGCACACCAACATCAACCCCAACAAGGCCGCACACATCGGTCATCTGAGGAACGCGGTCCTCGGGGACACGCTCGTGCGCTGCCTGAGGCGGCTCGGACGGCGGGTGGAGGTCCAGAACTACATCGACGACACGGGCGTGCAAGTCGCCGATCTCGTCGTCGGATTCCGGGTGCTGCGCGGGCAGGAACTGGCTGCGGTCCTGGCGATGTACGGCGACGCCGGTCCGCACGCGGAACGCGAGCGGTTCGATTACGTGGCGTGGGACCTCTACGCGGAGGTGACGCGCTACTTCGAGGCGGACGAGACGCGCCTGTCGCACCGACAGGAGACCCTGCACGCGATGGAAGCAGGCGGGAACGCGATCGCCGACCTCGCGGCGTACCTCGCCCAACGCATGGTGCGACACCACCTGCGCACGATGGACCGGCTGGGGGTGCGGTACGACGTCCTTCCAAAGGAAAGCGACATCCTCGCGCACGGATTCTGGCGAACCGCGTTCGAAAGCCTCCAGGGCAGCGGCGCGATCCGGAAGGTGGACACGGGCAAGAACGCGGGCTGCTGGGTGATGACGCTGCCCGGCGTCGAGGAGGGCGCCGGGGAGGACGAGAAGGTCATCGTCCGCTCCAACGGAACGGTCACGTATGTCGGCAAGGACATCGCCTACCAGATGTGGAAGCTCGGCCTTCTCGGCCGCGACTTCCGGTATCGGCCGTTCGACTGGGGGGCCGACGCACCGCTGTATCCGCTTTGGGAGACGACGCATGCCGGCGGGGCCGCGGACGCCCCACGCTTCGGCGGCGGGCACACGGTCTACAACGTCATCGACACGCGGCAGTCGTTCCTGCAGCGCGTCGTCGTCGCCGGCCTGAAGAGCCTGGGCCACGCCGCGGAGGCGGAGCGCTCGATCCACTTCTCCTACGAGATGGTCGCGCTCACCCCCGCGGCCGTCACCGCGATGTTCCCCGACTTCCCGCTCGACGAGGCCGATCGCAGGAAGCCGTATCTCGAGATGAGCGGGCGCCGGGGCCTCGGCGTCCGGGCCGACGACCTGGTCGACACCCTGATCGCGCGGGCCGAAGCGGAGGTGCGAAAGCGCAACCCCGACGAGGTCCCGGCGCGCACGCGCGAGACCGCGCGGCGGATCGCGGTCGGGGCGCTGCGGTACTACATGCTTCGATTCTCGCGGAACCGGGTCGTGGCGTTCGACCTCGACGAAGCGCTGGCGTTCGAGGGCGAGACGGGGCCGTACCTCCAGTACTCGGTCGTCCGCGCCAAGAACATCCTCGCCAAGGTCGCGGACCGTCATTCCGCCGACGAGGCCGACGCGGTCTGGCTCGCGCGGCATGCCGACCTGGCGTCCGTTCCCGCCGCCGATGAGGCGGCTCACTGGGAGATCCCGCTCCTGCTCTCGCGCGTTTCCGCTGTCCTCGCCCAGGCGGTCGAGGCGCTCGAGCTGTCCACGGTCGCGAAGCACGCCCACGTCGTGGCGCAGGCATTCAATTCCTTCTATCACCGCTTCCCGGTGGCGCAGGAGGAAGACGCCGCGGTCCGCCGCGTCCGGGCTGCGGTGGTCCGTTGCTACCACGACGGAATGACCCACCTCCTCGGCCTGATGGGCATCGAGGTCCCCGACCGGATGTGACGCGGTTTTGGCCCCGCAGCAGCGACAAACCCTCCGCGCCGACCGCGTGTTATGCTGCGAGTGCCGACCTTTTCGGAAGCCGATGAGCCTCCTCCGCCGCCGCAAGCGAATCGTCCCGCTTCTCCTGGCCGCCCTCGGCGCCACAGCGGCCGTGCGCGCGGCGCCTCCCGAGACGATTCCGTTCAAGGACATTCGCGCCGGGATGAAAGGGATCGGGAAAACGGCCTTCCACGGGGCGACGATCGAATCGTTCGACGTCGAGATCCTCGGAACGCTGCCGAACATCGGTCCGGACCAGAACCTGATCCTCGCCCGATGCAGCGGCGGCCCCCTTGCCGAGACCGGGATCCTGGCGGGCATGAGCGGCTCCCCCGTCTTCGTCGACGGGAAGCTCGTCGGCGCCATCGCCTACAGCTGGGGGTTCACGAAGGAGCCGGTGGCCGGAATCACGCCGATCGAGGAGATGCTCGCCGTCTCGCGGCGCGATCAGCCGGCCGCGCGGCGCGGGCGCCCCGCGGCCTCGATGCCGTGGGAATCCGCGCGGCGCACCCTGGCCCGCCCCGAGGGTCTCGGGGCCTTCTTCGCCCAGAAGCTGCAGGCGCTCGCCGCGTACCCGGCGGGCGCTCGCGCCGACCTCCCGCTGTCGGTCGCGGGCCTGGGACCCGGCGGACTCGCGCGCGTGTCCGCCGATCTCGCGCGCGCGGGATTCCTCCCCGTGCAGGCGGGCTCGGCGCCGGGAACGCCCCGCGGCAGCGCCTCCGCTCCTCCCGTGCTCACCCCCGGATCGCCGGTCGGAGTGAAGCTCGTGCGAGGAGACGTCGACATGACGGCGTCGGGAACCGTCACCTGGGTCGACGGGGACGCCCTCTACGCGTTCGGCCACCCGCTCTACGGACTGGGCGAGGTCGACCTGCCGATGACCGCCGCGCGGGTCGAGGCGCTGCTCCCGAGCCTCGAGCAATCGGCGAAGATCACGACGCCGCT
>DATKHQ010000173.1:0-2334 GCA_035510175.1 Candidatus Sulfotelmatobacter sp.
GACGTCGTCGAGCCGGAGCCGGATCGTCAACTTGTACCGCTTGAGCGCGGCTCCGTCGCCGACCGTCACCGGAACGACGATCTCGCGCGCCTCGCCGGCGGGGACGTGAGCGATCTCGAGGCTCGGGTCGTTGAACAGCGCGTCGTCGTCGGCCACCTCGGTCAGGACGAGGTTCTCGGCCGCAGCGGGGCGCGCTGGGGCCGCGGCGACGGGCGCCGGCCGGAGGCTCTCCGAGACCGGCCTTTCGGACGGGGCGTGCACCGCGGGCGGTTCGGGCGTCCAGGTGGTCGGCTCGATCTCGGCGACCGGTGCCGATTTCGAGGGCGGGGCGCTCCTCGATTCGTCTTCGGCGAGCATGTCGGTCAGCGGCGTGGCGGCGGTCGAGAACGGATCGCCCTGTAGGTCGGCCTCGTCCTCGGGCGCGCCGAGCCAGACGCCGCCGTCCTCCGGCGGGGCCGCGCGCGGAGCCTCGGGGATGGGCGCGGACGCGGACGCGGCGGCGGGGAGAATCACCGTCGACTGGGGGGCCTCGAACTCGCCGACCTCGCCGACGAGCCCGTCGATCTCCTCGTCGCCGAACGACGGCATCGGATCGGGGGTCTTCGCCGCGGGTGCGGGCGCGGCCACAGCGGCGGGAGCGGCCGCCCGCTTGGCGCGAGCCGGCTCGGGTGCCGCGGCGACGGTCGGGGCCGGCGCGGCCGCGACCGCGACCGACCGCACCGGAGGGGGCGGCAGGGAGGGCCCCGGCGCGGGCGGGACGACGGCCGTCGGGGGCGTCCACCCCTTCTGGTGCTCGGCGGGGACGGCCTTCGGATCGTACTTCCGCGTCAGCTGGAGGAGGACGAGCTTGACGATCGCCTTGAGCGTGTCCTGGACGCCGATGCCGGTCGTCGCGACCGACTCGTAGAACGGCGCGTTGTACCTGTTGAGCGCCGCATTCAGGTCCTCGATCGAGGAGATCTTCGCGAGGTCGCGCTTGTTGAACTGGAGGACGTGCGGGATCTCGCCGAGCTTGATGCCGTGCCCCTTGAGGTTGTCCTCGAGGTTGCGGAACGACTCGATGTTCGCGCCGACCATCGTCTCCTGCGAGTCGGCGACGAACACGATCCCGTCGGCGCCCTTGAGCACCAGCTTGCGCGTCTCGTTGTAAAAGACCTGGCCGGGGACGGTGTAGAGCTGCACCCGCGTCTTCATGCCGCGGATCTCGCCGAGGTCGATCGGGAGGAAGTCGAAGAAGAGGGTTCGGTCGGTCTTCGTCGCGAGCGAGAGCATCTTGCCGCGCACCTCGCCCGGCAGATTCTCGTGAATGTACTGGAGATTCGACGTCTTGCCGCAGAGCCCCGGCCCGTAGTAAACGATCTTCGCCGTCAGCTCTCGCGTCGAGTAATTGAAGAGAACCATCGAGGACGACCCCTCCCCTGCCCGGACCGCGCGCCCCGGGCGCCGCCCGGACGGACCCGGCGAACATAATTCCCGCGCCGACCGGGGTCAAGAAAACTGATGCCCGCGGCCCCGCTTTCCCGTCAGGCCCGGTTCCCGTTGATCAGGGCCGCGACCTCCGCCCCGTAAATCGTCACCGCCACCGCCACGTAGATCCAGGCCAGGAACGCCACCGTCCCGGCGAGGGCGCCCGTCAAGAAGCCGAACGCCGGAGACTTGGCCCAGATCGCCCCGAAAAAGTGCCGGGAGGCCTCCCACAGGATCACGGCCACCACGGCGGCGCGGGCCGCGGCCGACCAGGCCACCTTGCCCCGGGGGAGCCACTTGTAGAAGAGCGCGAAGATCGCGAACGTGACCGCCAGGAGCGCGACCGAGGACACGACATGGGCCCGCGGCGAGAGGAACGCCGGCGCGCCGTTGCGCGCGCGGTACCGCTCGAGCCAGCTGGCGACGTGGCTGGCCACGAGCGTCGCGCCGAGCAGCAGGACGCCTCCCGACAATCCCGCGACCGCCTTGAGCCGCGAGAGCAGGAACCGCCGCTGCGGCGTGGTGCCGAACGCGACGTTGATGGCGATCTCGAGGGACGAGAACGCATGGAGCGCCACCCACACGAGCGTCGGAATCGCGACCGCGACGATCGCGCCGCCGCTCGCGAAGCTCTGTCCCATGTTGCGCAGATAGGGCGCGACCTCTTCGGGAAGATAAGTCGCTGCGGCCCAGAGCGCGGCCTCGGGGCCGGCCGTGCCCGGCAAGATGTATCCCAGGACGCGCCCGGTCAGGAGCAGCGCGGGCGGCAAGGACAGCAGCGAGAAGTACGCGACCGCCGCGGCGTGGTTGGCGCCGTGGTCCCTGGTGAAGTGGCTCGCGGCTCGGAGGAGCAGCCGGAGAAAGCGC
>DATKHQ010000174.1:0-13684 GCA_035510175.1 Candidatus Sulfotelmatobacter sp.
ATCCAACGTCTACCGCCTGGCGCAGATCAGCGTCGCGATAATCGATCAGTGCGTGGCGCAAGGCGTGCCGTTTGCACGCGAGTACTCCGGATATCTCGATAACCGCTCATTTGGCGGCGCGCAGGTCTCGCGCACCTTCTACGCGCGCGGGCAGACCGGGCAGCAGCTCCTGATCGGCGCCTACCAGGCGCTCGAGCGGCAGGTCGGCCTCGGCAAGGTCACGATGTACGCGCGGCACGAGATGCTCGACGTCATCGTCGTCGAGGGGCGGGCGCGCGGGATCGTCGTGCGCGACATGGTGACGGGAGAGATCGAGACCCACCTCGGCGACGCGGTCGTCCTCGCGACCGGCGGGTACGGCAACGTCTTCTACCTGTCGACGAACGCCAAGGGCTGCAACGCGACCGCGATCTGGCGGGCCTACCGCAAGGGGGCCGCGTTCGGCAACCCGTGCTACACCCAGATCCACCCGACCTGCATCCCGGTCAGCGGCGACCACCAGTCGAAGCTGACCCTGATGTCGGAATCGCTCCGCAACGACGGCCGCGTGTGGGTGCCGTTGAAACGAGGGGACACGCGGCGTCCCGGCGACATCCCCGAAGCCGAGCGCGACTACTACCTGGAGCGCAAGTACCCGAGCTTCGGGAACCTCTCCCCCCGGGACATCGCCTCGCGCGCGGCCAAGCAAGCCTGCGACGAGGGGCGCGGCGTCGGAGCGGGCGGCCGCGGCGTGTACCTCGATTTTGCCGACGCGATCAAGCGTCTGGGCGAGGACGCGATCCGCGAGAAGTACGGGAATCTCTTCGAGATGTACGAGCGGATCACCGACGAGGACCCCTACAAGATCCCGATGCGCATCTACCCCGCGGTCCACTACACGATGGGCGGGCTCTGGGTGGACTACAACCTGATGTCGACGCTTCCGGGGCTCCACGTGATCGGCGAGGCCAACTTCTCCGACCACGGCGCGAACCGTCTCGGCGCGTCCGCGCTGATGCAGGGTCTCGCGGACGGCTATTTCGTCATCCCGTACACGATCGGTCACTACCTGGCCGCGACGCCGCTGCCGAAGGTGACGGCGGAGCATCCCGACGTGAAGGCCGCAGCGGCGGAGATCGACGCCCGGACGAGGCGGCTCCTGTCGATCCGGGGACAGCGCTCGCCGTCCTCGTTCCACCGCGAGCTCGGCTCGATCATGTGGGAGGACTGCGGCATGGCCCGCAACGAGGCCGGCCTGAGGAAGGCGCTCGGCGCGATCCCGGCGCTGCGCGAGGAATTCTGGAAGAACCTCCACGTGACCGGCGACGGGCACGAGCTCAACCAGTCGCTCGAGCACGCGGGCCGCGTCGCGGACTTCCTCGAGCTCGGGGAGCTGATCTGCCTCGACGCGCTCGAGCGCCGCGAGTCGTGCGGAGGCCACTTCCGCGAGGAGTTCCAGACCGAAGACGGCGAGGCGCGGCGCGACGACGCGCGGTTCTGCCACGTGGCGGCATGGGAATTCCGCGGCGACGGCGTTCCGCCCGTCCGCCACGTCGAGCCGCTCCACTTCGACAGCGTGCACCTCGCGACGCGGAGCTACAAATAGCCATGAACCTCACGCTGCGCGTCTGGCGCCAGAAGAATCAGGCCTCGCCGGGCCGGTTCGTCACCTACCGCGCGGACCACGTGTCCCCCGAGATGTCGTTCCTCGAGATGCTCGACGTCGTGAACGAGGGGCTGATCGCCCGGAACGAGGACCCGATCGCGTTCGATCACGACTGCCGCGAGGGCATCTGCGGGACGTGCGGCATGGTCATCAACGGGAGCCCCCACGGTCCCCGGAAGCTGACGACCACCTGCCAGCTCCACATGCGCTCGTTCAACGACGGCGACGAGATCACGCTCGAGCCGTGGCGGGCCGGGTCGTTCCCCGTGCTGAAGGACCTGATCGTCGATCGCAGCGCCTTCGACCGGATCATCCAGGCGGGCGGGTTCGTCTCGGTGCCCACGGGCGCCGCGCCCGACGGCAACGCGATCCCCGTTCCGAAGGACGACGCCGAGCGCTCGATGGACGCCGCGGCCTGCATCGGATGCGGCGCGTGCGTCGCGGCATGCCCGAACGCGGCGGCGATGCTCTTCGTGGCGGCGAAGATCAGCCATCTGGGTCTGCTTCCACAAGGACAGCCTGAGCGGCGCTCGCGGGCGCTGTCGATGGTCGCGCAGATGGATCGGGAAGGCTTCGGCAGCTGCACCAATCACGGGGAGTGCGAGTCGGCCTGTCCCAAGGGAATTCCGCTCGAGACGATCGCGCGGATGAACCGGGACTACATCGGCGCGTCGGTGCTGCGACGCCCGAAGCGCTCCGGGGACGGCGGGACCGGATAGGGGGCGGGAAGCCCCCCTCCGGCTCCCCGATCGGTCCGAAGCGCGCCTACTTCGCCGCCGGCATCGCGATGATGTATTCGGCGATGGCCTTGGTTTCCTCGGGCTTCAGGCTCTTGATGCCCTTCATCTTCCCGACGCCGTCCGTCGTGTCCTTGACGATCTTCTCGACGGTCGCGCCTTTCCTGAACGCCGGGTCGTTGAATGCCTTCGAGCCTTCGGCCGTCTTCTTCGGGACGCCGTCCTGGCCGTGGCACATCGCGCACTTGCTGGCGTAGAGCGCCTTGCCGTCCGGCGCGGCCATCGCCGGAACCGCAAAGACCAGAACGAACACAACCGCGATCGCGACCAACATCCGCTTCATCTGATCCTCTCCTTTCCGGAACTCCCTCGGGAACTGCCGGGGTCCACCGTGCAGGGTATTGATTTTGCCACGGGAGCAATCGAGCGCTCCGATCCATTGAAGACAAAACGGCCCGGGACAAACGTCCCGGGCCGCCTTACCAGATCCGCTTGGAGCGTGCTTACTTGGCGGGCATCGCGACGACGAAGTCGGCGACGGCCTTCATCTCCTCGTCGGTGAGCTTGACCGGCTTCATTTTCCCCTTGCCTTCCTTCATGATCTTCGTGACCGCCTCTGCTGTGTGGTCCTTCTTGAAACCGGCGTCGGTGAAGGCCTTGGAGCCCTCCGCCATCTTCTTGGGCGTGCCGTCGGCCCCGTGGCACATGGCGCACTTAGAGGAAAAGAGCGCCTTCCCGTCGGCCGCCGCGGCGGCGGGAAGCGCCAAGCCCAGAGCAAGCACCGCGGCCACAGCGATCGAAATCCGTCTCATCGTGCTGTCCTCCGTGACGGTTGATCCGTCGTTACCATCCCCAGCAAGAGCCTTGCCGCCCGTTAGTCTGCCATTACCCCGAGCACCGGAGTACTCGAATCGCAGAATCCTATCGAGGATTCGGCCATCCTGCCGAGCAAGATGGGCCGGTCGCACCGGATCGGGTTTGTCCATTGGGAGCGCATCCGATCGTCCCACCGGGAGGACGGATGTCCCCGGCCGGGTAACTTTTCCGCGCGTCTATCTTCGGCTCGAGCCGCCCGGTAGAATCGCGCCATGAGATTCGCACTCCCCGGCTTCGCCCTGATTTTCGCCCTCGTCGCGTCGCTCGGAACGCATTCCGCCGCCGCTGCGGCCACCGCGACTGCCTCGATGGGGCACAAGTCGGCCCAGTCGTCGAACGTCCTCGGCTTCGGCGCGGGAGCATTCATTCCGCAGGGGATCGAGACCGATCGGTACGGCACGAGCTGGCAGACGACCATTCGCGGCCTCGCTTTTGGACGCGGGATCGCCGGCGGCCGATCGGCGATCTCGTACGCGAACGCGAGCGGCAAGAACGGGGCCGCGAGCGGCGACACCTACGGGATCGATCTCGACCTGGCACTGCGCTTCGGCCACAAGACGACCGGCTTCTACGCGTTCGTGGGACCGGGGTACTACTGGACGCACTTCGATCGAGCGAACCCGGTCACGCCCGGCGGGCCGGATGTGCGCTTCTCCGACTCGAACATCTCGGCGAACGCGGGGTTCGGTTACTCGTACAAGGCGTTCTTCGTCGAGGCGTCGTACGTGAACGTCTTCACGCCCGGGGACGACGTGAAGTTCATTCCGGTGACGGTCGGGTTCCAGTTCTAGCGTTTTCGCCGGAAGGCGATCAGGACCGCTCACGGCCTTCGCTGACCTGAACCTGAACGTGGGCGGGGTCCTCGGGAATGGCCGAGACGCTCAGCTCGACCCAGGCGCCGTCCTTGACGACCCGGAACTGCGAACGGCTCGTGCTGCTTGATATTTCGCTGGTCAGCTTCCAGCCCTTGAAGGATTTTCGCAGGGCGCCAAACACCTCCGCCGTGGATCCCGGGACGAGGTACGTGGCGTTCCAGAGCTCGTTTCCGCGAGGCTGGCCCTCGAACTGCGACGCCGTTCGCACGGCATTGTGCGGCCGCGAGAACTCGGGAGGATCCTGTCCCGGAAAGTCGACCGACGGCAGCGTCGCGTTCGGCCGGTCGTTCGCCGCCTCCATGTCGAAGTCGCGGTCGAGGCTGCGGACGCTCAGGAGCCGAACGTCCCCCTCATCCACCCGGTAGATCGCGAGCGACTGCCGCGCGTTGTCCGCCACGATGAGCGTATTGCCCTGCTCGCTCATCTGAAACGAGAGCGAGCCGGGCGTTATCGAAGTTTGATAGGCACCAGGGCTCGAGCCCGCGGCAACCGCGACGGTCACCACGAGAGCGACGACGAGCGTCGGAACCAGCCACCTGCGGGAAGTTCGATCTCTCACGGGGTCCACCTCCAAGCGCCTTCATGGCGCGAGCGGCACTCGCATCTCCGGATATTGCGCCCGAACGGCCGGCGCGGCGACTTCCCGCTCAGTCGAGGCTCCCCTTCGCGGAGTCTCCCATCTCGATGCCGCCCGCGGGGAAGTATTCCTTCCACCGATCCGTCACGCGCTTGGCGGTTGCGACGTCGGCGAGCAGCTCGTCCGGGAATCCGGGCTTCAGGCGGGCATCGATGACGATCGGCCCGGTGTACGCGACGTGGTTCCGGACGATGCGCTTGTCCGCGGCGTGGATGTCGGCACCCGGCTCGAAACGCGTGAACGTCGTCCACAGGAAATTGATCGGGGACGCGGACGCGCGAGCCGGCTCGTCGGTCAGGACCACGAGCGGCCACTCCTTGAACGCCTCGTGCTGGGCGTACCGCGACGCGGCGCCCGGCTCCACGCTGGTCGATTGTCCGCCGATGACGAGGCAGCCGGGACAGAAGACTCTCGGCTGCCTCACTCCGAGCGGCGGGTCGACCCGGGGCCGGAACTCGCGCGGCAGCGCGCGCACCGGGTCGCCGAGGCCGAGCCAGACGCCCTTCGACCCTTCGTTGACCGCGGGCCCGGTGTAATCGAGCGTGTCCATCGAGACGTTCGAGAAGACGAACAGATCGGCTTCGGGGCGCGTCCGCTCGAGCACGTGCTCGAGGACCTTCGCGAAGTCCTTCAGGTCGATCGAGCGATCGACGACGAGCAGGAACTTCGTCAGCGACAGCTGCCCCTCTCCGAGGATGCGGAACGCGGAGGCCATCGCCTCGCGCGCGTACCGCTGCTTGACCACCGCCGCCGCGAGCGAGTGGTACCCGGTCTCCCCGTACGACCAGAGGCTCGTGACGCCCGGCATGACCAGCGGGAACAACGGCGAGAGAAGATCCTGGAGCAGGTCGCCGATGTACGCGTCCTCCTGGCGCGGCTTGCCGACCACCGTCGCCGGGTAGACCGCGTCCTTGCGGCGCGCGAGGTGGGAGACCTCGAGGACCGGGTAATCGTGCTGCAGCGAGTAGTAGCCGTAGTGGTCCCCGAACGGTCCTTCGGGACGGCGGAGCTTCGGCGCGACGGTCCCGACGAGCGCGAGCTCGGCTTCCGCGATCAACGGGTGGGGGCCGGGGCCGGAGCAGGTGTCGAGGCGTTGTCCCGCGATGAGCGAGGCGAGGAGCAGCTCGGGGACGTTCTCCGGAAGCGGGGCCACCGCCGCGAGGATGAGCGCGGGCGGGCCGCCCAGGAACACAGTCACGGGGAGCGCCTCGTTCCGGGCTTCCGCGACCGCGTAGTGGAAGCCGCCCCCCTTTCCGATCTGCCAGTGCATGCCCGTCGTCTTCCGGTCGTGGACTTGAAGGCGATACATGCCGAGGTTGGGAATCCCCGTCTCCGGATGACGGGTGTAGACGAGCGGGAGCGTGATGAACGGTCCGCCGTCCTCCGGCCAGGTGGTCAGCACCGGAAGGCGATCGAGCCGGACGTCCGTCGTCAGCTCCTCGACGACCCGTCCGGAGCGTCGTCGCCTGAGGCCGACCTTGAGGGCCGCGGCGGCCAGGTCGCGCGCGCCCCACAGCGCCGAGAGGCTCGGCGGAAGGATCGTCCCCGCGGTCGCCACGATCCGCTCGATCAGATGCATCGGCCTGCGGCCGAACGCCATCTCCGCTCGCCGCGCCGTCCCGAAGAGGTTCGTGACGACGGGGAGCTCGCTCCCCTCGACGCGCTTGAACAGGAGCGCCGGTCCTCCGGCTGCGATCACGCGGCGATGGATCTCGGCGACCTCGAGGCGGCGGTCGACCGGGACGGTGACCTCGACGAGGTCGCGGTCCGCCCGGAGCCGATCGATGAATGCGCGGAGATTCGGAAACCGCGGGTCGTCCATGCGGGACGCATTATGAAAGGGCCGCGCGCGCTCGCAAAGGGTCCGGACGAACGCTATATTCCGTGCGATGTGCGGCATCTTTTGCCTGTTCGATCTCGCGCGGGATGCCGCCCCCGCCGCGCGCGAGGTGGCGGTGCGGCAGGCCCGCCTGCTGCGTCACCGGGGCCCCGACTGGAGCGGCCTCTGGGCGGACGATCGCGCCGTGCTCGCGCACGAGCGGCTCGCGATCGTCGACGTGCTCCACGGCGCGCAGCCCCTCCGCTCGGTCGACGGCGCCCTCGTGCTCGCGGTGAACGGCGAGATCTACAACCACGTCGCGCTGCGCGGCGAGATCGGGGGCCGCGAGGCGTTCCGCACCGATTCGGACTGCGAGGTCATCCTGCCGCTGTACGCGCGGGAGGGACCCGCGCTGCTGTCGCGCCTGCGCGGCATGTTCGCGTTCGCCCTCTACGATGCCGCGAAGCACGACTGGCTGATCGCCCGCGATCCGATCGGCATCATCCCGCTGTACGTCGGCCGGCGCCCGGACGGAGCGCTCGCGGTCGCGTCGGAGATGAAGGCGCTCCTTCGCGTCTGCGACCACGTGCAGGAGTTTCCGCCGGGGCACTACCAGACCCGGCACGACGAGAAGCCGGTCCCCTACTGGACGCGCGACTGGCTCGAGTGCGACGCCGTTCCCGACCGGGAGCTCGATCCGGCGGAGATCCACGCGGCGCTCTCGGACGCCGTGCACTCGCACCTGATGACCGACGTTCCGTACGGCGTTCTCCTTTCCGGCGGCCTCGATTCCTCGGTGATCGGAGCGCTCGCCGCCGGGTTCGCCGGCAAGCGCATCGAGTCGGGGGACCGGGAGGCCGCGTGGTGGCCGCGGCTCCACTCCTTCGCCATCGGCCTCGCGGGCTCTCCCGACCTCGCCGCGGCCCGCCGCGCCGCGGACGGAATCGGGACGGTCCACCACGGATTCGAGTTCACCGTGCAGGAGGGGCTCGACGCTCTGCGCGACGTCATCTGGCACATCGAGTCGTTCGACACGACCACGGTGCGCGCCTCGACACCGATGTACCTGATGGCGCGGCGGATCCGCGCGACCGGCGTGAAGATGGTGCTCTCGGGCGAGGGCTCCGACGAGCTGTTCGGCGGCTACCTGTACTTCCACAAGGCTCCGAGCCCGCGGGCGTTCCACGAGGAGCTGGTCCGCAAGGTCCGCCTGCTGCACCTCTACGATTGCCTGCGGGCGAACAAGTCGATGGCGGCGTGGGGGATCGAGGCGCGCGTTCCGTTCCTCGACACGCGATTCGTCGACGTCGCGATGCGGATTCCGGCGAGGCACAAGATGGTCGCCTCCGGCGGGATCGAGAAGCGGATCCTGCGCGAGGCGTTCCGCGGCGCGCTCCCCGACGAGATCCTCTGGCGCCAGAAGGAGCAATTCTCGGACGGCGTCGGTTACTCCTGGATCGACTCGCTCAAGGCCCACGCCGAGGCGCGCATCACCGACCGGCAGCTCGCCCACGCCGCGGAGCGCTTTCCGATCGGAACGCCGGCGACCAAGGAGAGCTACCTCTACCGGGAGATCTTCGACGAGCTGTTCCCGCTCCCCTCGGCCGCCGCCTGCGTCCCCTCCGGGCCGAGCGTCGCGTGCTCTTCTCCCGCGGCGATCGCGTGGGACCCGTCGTTCGCCGCCAACGCCGATCCGAGCGGGCGGGCCGTCAAGGGCGTTCACCGGGACGCGAGCGCCTGAGGCCTCCGCTCGACTGGCCGGATCCGTCCCCGTGCTGTCCAATAGAATCGTGGCTCGGAGGTCCGACGGGATGGCCCCTCCGCTCGCACGACGCGCCTTGCTCACGTGCGTTGTGATCGTTTTCGCCGCCGGATGTGGCGGACCGCCGACGGCGTCGAGCGCGACGCCCGGTGCTCCGGGACGCCCGAGCGACGACGCGGCGTCCGGTCCCCCGTTTCGCGGCTTCGTCTCCCGCTCCTCCGGCGCGCTGCAGTTCGTCGCGTGCGGAGCGCCCGGCACGGCCGTGCGGACCGTCGCCGGTCCCGCCTCGTCGGAGATCGGCGATGCCGTGGATTCGCTGGCCTCGAAGGGGATCACCTCGGCGTACGTCGAGATGCGTGGGCAGCTCTCCGCCGACGGCCGGAGCGTCGACGCGTCCGGGGACATTCTGCTGTCGAAAGACAAGTCAGAGTGTCCCGTCGTTTTCGATGGGGACTATGTCGCCGGCGGCAACGATCCGTTCTGGTCGATCGAGGTCCACCCGGCGACGATCGTCTTTCGCTCGCGGGAGGAGCCGAAGGGGCGCTCCTTCCCGTACTCGGCGACCCCGTCGGAGACGGGATCGCCCGAGTACGCGACGCGCGTCGACCGGCCGCGGGTCTCGACGCTGCGGCTCGCGGTGCGTCGCGAGCGCTGCGTCGACTCGATATCCGGGGAGATCCGCCCGTTCACGGCGCACGCCGAGATCGACGGCAAGCCCCTGTCGGGATGCGCCTTCGCGGGCGTTCCCGCGGGGGGGTTCGGCGACGATCCCCTCGATGCGCTGGAGCGCTACGCCGGGACGTACCCGGCGCGCTCCAAGCTCTGGTCCGCCGAGCCGCTGGCGTCGCGCCTTTCACGCGTGCTCGGGTCGAAGCGGGGAGCGTTCGAGGCGGCGATGCAGGCATCGGGGCCGCTGATGAAGGACGCCGCGGTCTATTACGTCCTCGGAACCAAGGGGCCCCGGGCGGGAACCGACGTCGCGGTGTTCCTCGCGGACCCAGGCGCCGACACGATCGAGGTGATCCTGTTCGAAGGGGGCAAGCGTTCCGAATTCAGGGACGGGGACCGGGACGTGGTGCCCCCCGCCGAAGCACGCACGCTCCTCGACACCCTCCCCCCGTCCTGAGGCGCGCCTAGGAGGTGCAGACCTCGGCGAACGTGGCGCTCGCCACGGCGATCGGGGAAACGGTCACGATCCCCCGCCGGCCATGCAGGTGCGCGGATAGCTCGGCGGAGAGGAGCCGGATGATCACCGGCGTCCCGAGGCCGCGATTCCGGACCGACAGCGCGACCCTCAGGTTCGTGGCGTCCGAGTCGGTCAGGGCGAGGACCACCGAGGCGCGGTCGATGCCGGCGAGATCGAACGTCTCCTCGACCGAGGCGTCGCCGGCGATCACGTGGTGCCCCTCGGAGCGCAGCTGCGCGGCGTTGCGGCTGTCGACGTGTCGCTCGATGACGACCACGCGCTTGTCGGCCGCCGCGAGCAGCTGCGCCACGCGGAAGCCGACGTTCCCCGCCCCCGCGATGACGACGTGCCCGCGGCCGCGCTCCTGGACCCGGCCGTGGAGGATGTTGATCCGCCGCGCGACGAGCGCCCCCGCGATCAGCGCCCAGGTCACGGCGAGCCCGCCGGCGCCGGCGAGCATGAGGAGGATCGTCGCGATCTTCCCCGTGTTGCTCGCGTTCTTCATCGCGTAGTCCCCGTACCCCGTGGTCGTCATCGTCTCGGTCACGAAGTACAGGGAGTCGAGCCAGCCCACCCTGAGCTCGAGCGCGAAAAACGCGACCGCGACGACGACCACCACGAGCGCCGCGATCGCGAACCACGTCGCGAGCGGATCGACCGGCCGGCGCAATCGGCGCCGGATGGCGGGACGCCGCGCGCGTTCCGCGGCGCGGCCGGCCTCGAGCGTTTCCTTCTCGATCGCCTGGAGTGCGAGGTCTGCGTAGCGAGGCGCCGCGATCCCGGAAACGCTCATCACCCGCATGCCCGCCTCGGTCTCCTCGAGATACGTCCCGAGCGCCGGATCGAAGATGCGGACGACGAGCGGGATGTCGGCGCGGAGCCGCCGGGCGGTCAAGGCGGCGTCGACGTTCTGCGCGTCGTCGTCGGCCGTGAGGACGAGAACGTGCGCCTCGCGCAGCCCCGCCGCCTCGAGCTCCCCCGGCGAGCGCGCGGCGCCGACCGAGGCCGGAACGCCCAGGTGCGCGAGCTCGTGCGCGTACGCCGTCACCTCGGCCGCGGGGGCGAGGACGCGCACGTCCTCGCCGGCGGCGATCAGACGCCTGACGATCGCGATGCCCAGGGGCTCGAGGCCGGCGACGAGAATGCTCACGGTCGGCTCCCACGAGGGAGCGGCATCATAACGCCGGCTCAGTGGAAATCCCGGCTTCCGACCTCGATCGGGTGGGTGTCGATCCTGGGCTTCCAGAACGCGTCGGCGATCAGGTGGGTCACGCCGTCCTGGACCTGGAGCTTTCCGGTGACGCCCAGGAACGACGCCGTCTTCACGAGCACGCGGAACTTCTCGTACACCTTCGACCAGACGACGACGTTGACGAAGCCCGTCTCGTCCTCGAGCGTGAGGAAGACGACACCCGACGCCGTCCCGGGGCGCTGCCGGCAGATGACGAGCCCCGCGTAATGGGTACGCCGCCCGTCCGGCATCGAGCGCACGTCGCTCGCGTCGGGAAGTCGCCTGGCCCGGAGCTGCGCGCGCAGCGGCTCGAGCGGATGCCCGCGCGCGGAGAGGTTCATCGTCTCGTAATCCCAGTCGATCGACTCGAAGTCGTCTAGCTCGTCGAACGCGGCGGCGGTCTCGTCCGCACGGGCGCCGAGGGGCCGCGACGGCTCGGCGGCTTGCAGCTCGTACGCGCGCGAGCGCGAGCTTCCCTTCGCGGCCCACAGCGCCCCGCGGCGGTTCGAGTCGAACGCGGCGAACGCCCCCGCCTCCGCAAGCCGCGTCGTCGTCCCCTCGTCGAGCTTCGCGCGCCGCACCACGTCGTCGATGGAGCCGAACGGCTTTTCGGCCCGCTCTTCGAGAATCCTCCGCCCCGTCGCCTCAGCCAACCCCTTGACGTACCGGAGCCCTATTCGGACTGCCCGTGAAAGAGGGAAGACTCCCCTATTTTGTTGCAAAGCGGTATCCGGGGAGCTTTGCAACAAAAAGGGGAGTCTTCCCTCTTCAAGGGTGCAATCCCAATCGCTGCCTGAGACGTCGACGGGAAGAATGAGGACGCCGTGGCGTTTGGCATCCTCGATGATCGTCGAAGAGGTGTAGAACCCCATCGGCTGCGCATTGAGCAGCGCGCAGGTGAACACGTCGAGGTGGTGCCGTCGCAGCCACGCCGTGGCGTAGGCGATCAACGCGAAGCTCGCCGCGTGACTCTCCGGGAAGCCGTACTCGCCGAAGCCGCGGATCTGCTCGAAGACCCGCAGCGCGAACTCCTCCGCGATCCCCTTGGCGGTCATGCGCGACACGAGCTTGTCGCGGTGCCGGTCGATCCGTCCCGTCTTGCGCCACGCGGCCATGTCGCGGCGGAGCTGGTCGGCTTCCCCCGGCGTGTAGTCCGCGGCGACCATCGCGAGGCGGATCACCTGCTCCTGGAACAACGGAACCCCGAGCGTCTTCGCGAGCACCGGCTCGAGGCACGGGTGCGGGTAGACGACCGGCTCCTCCCCCGAGCGCCGCTTGAGATACGGGTGGACCATGCCACCGGTGATCGGCCCGGGGCGGACGATCGAGACCTCGACGACGAGGTCGTAGTAGTTGACCGGCTTCAGGCGCGGCAGCATCGCCATCTGCGCGCGGCTTTCGATCTGGAAGACGCCAACCGTGTCGCCGGTGCAGATCATCTGATAGGTCGCCGGGTCTTCCCGCGGGATCGTCGCGAGCGTCAGGTCGATCTCCTTGTGCTCGCGCAGCAGGTCGAACGCCTTGTGGAGCTGGTTCAGCGCGCCCAGGCCCAGCAGATCCACCTTGAACAACCCCAGCTCCTCGATCATGTCCTTGTCCCACTGGATCACCGTGCGGTCGGGCATGGCACCGTTCTCGATCGGGACGATCGTCTCGACCGGCTCGTGACCGAGCAGGAACCCGCCGGGGTGGATCGACAGATGCCGCGGGAAATCGAGGACCTCCGTCGCGAGGCGGATCAGGTGCTGGTGCGTGGGATGGTCGGGATCGAGCCCGGCCTGTGCCAAAGCCGTCGGATCGACGTCGCCGTACATCGGCAGGATCTTCGACACGCGGTCGAGCGCGGTCTCGGGCACGCCGAGCGCCTTGCCGACCTCGCGGATCGCCGAGCGCGGCCGGTAGCGGATGACGTTCGCGACCATCGCGGCGTGCGTGCGTCCGTACTTCGCGTAAACGTGCTGGATGACCTCTTCTCGCCGGTCGTGCTCGATGTCGAGGTCGATGTCCGGCGGCTCCGCCCGCTCCTTGGAGAGGAACCGCTCGAAGAGCAGCCCCAGTGCTACCGGATCGACTGCGGTGATCCCGAGCACGTAGCACACCGTCGAGTTCGCGGCGGAGCCGCGCCCCTGGCAGAGGATCCCCGTCTCGCGGCAGAAGCGGACGATCTCCCACATCGTCAGGAAGTAGCCGCAGTAGTCGAGGTCCTCGATGAGCGCCAGCTCCTTGTCGATCTGCTCGACGGCTTCCTTGGGGATCCCCGCGGGGAAGCGCTCGGCCGCCCCGCGGTAGGCGAGCGTGCGCAGCCACTCCGCCGAGGTCGTCCCGTCGGGGAGCTTCTCGGCGGGGTACCGGTAGCGGAGCTGGTCGAGCGAGAAGGTGCAGCGCGCGGCCACCTCGGCCGTGCGCGCCACCGCCGCGGCATCGTCCTCGAACAATCTCTTGAACGTCAGCCACGTCTTCAGCGCGTGCTCGTCGTTCGGCTCGAGCAGACGCCCGGCCTCCGACAGCTTGACCTTGTACCGCAGCGCTGTGAAGACGTCCTGGAGCATCCGCCGCGCCTTGTGGTGGTAGAGCACCTCGTGCGCGGCGACGACCGGGAGGCCGAGCTTTCCCGCGCGATGCCGGAGGCGCGACTCCTGCCGCGGCTCTTCCGCCCGCCGGTGGCGCGCCGCCATCGCGTAGAGGCGGTCGCCGAAGGCGTCCTTCAGGCCGTGTCCGATGAAGAACGGATCGGGCTCGCGCGCGAGAAGGCTCCTCTCCCCTCCCCACAGCGCGAGAAGGCCCGCCGCGTGCTCGTACACCTCGCGCCACCCGACGACGCTCGAGCCCTTCTCCGAGCGGCGGCGCCCCACGGTGATCAGCCGGCAAAGGCTTGCGTACCCGGAGCGATTCGAAGCGAGCAGGACGATCGACGAG
>DATKHQ010000175.1:0-9447 GCA_035510175.1 Candidatus Sulfotelmatobacter sp.
CGATCCCGGCCGCCGGATAGGTGCGCGGCGCCTCGGCGACGATCCGCCGGAGATCCTCCTCGGCCGCGAGGAACTCCATGTTCGAGAGGTCGTCCTGCGCCGCGTCGAGCCGCGCCCGGACCGCGGGGGACGCCGAGGCGAGATGCGCGAGTAGCCGGGGGGCGTCCCACTCGCGGGCGACGTCCATCCGGTTCAGGAGCACCGGGTGATCTCCCGCTTTCACCGTGTTGGTGCCGGTCGAGTCCTGGACGAATCCGTACCGGAACTCTCGACCGAACGCGGTCTTGTTGACGGTGAGCGCCTCCGGGTCGTTGCCGCCGTGAAGCTGCCCCATCTCGGAAAACGGGAACGCGTACCCGACGACCCTCTGCCGGGGGATGTTCTCGGTCAGCAGCCTCCGGCAGGCCGCGTAGTCCCCTTCCACGCGGGCGACGAACTCGTCGTGAGACTCCATCCGGTGCTCGTCCGCGAGCCACTGACGGTTGGTGAGGAACTCACCGAGCCCGCCCTGCTCGTCGACCTGGATCGGGTCGTGGGCGAGGTGCCCGTGCGCCTGGAACTCCCAGCGCCCCGTGGCGGCGAGGCGCCGCAGGCTCTCCCAGTCCGTGGAGAAGACGCTCTCGTCGGCGATGCGGACCGTCGGGACGAACATCGTGGCCCGCATGCGGAGACGCGCGAGCACCGGGTCGGCGTACCGGAGCGAGTCGGCGCGCGCGTCGTCGAAGGTGATCGCGATCGGCTTGGCCGGGAAGGGCGTCTTGCCGTCGAGCATGGCGTCGAGGTCATCGACGGTGATCGTCGTGTACCCGGCGTCGTGGATCGCTTGCATCTGCTCCTCGAAGCGGTCGAGGGGCATGTTCAGCGACCGCTCCTGCTCCGCGATGCCGTGGTAGAGCAGGATCGGCAGCTCGACCGTCCCCTCGGGCTTCGTGATGACGCCCCGCCGCAGCGCGGCCGCCTCGCCCCTGCGCCCCAGCTCCTCGAGGATCGACGCCTCTTGCAGCGCCCGCTCGTCCGCGTCGAGGTACGCCGGCCCCTCGGCGCGCACGAGGGCGAGCGCGTCCTCCCTGCGGAACAACCCGCGCAGCGACTGGACCTCGCCCTCGAACACGGTCTGGTTCCGGCCGAGGCGACGGCCGAGGTCCCGGTAGAGATCGAGGGCGGACGAGGGGCGCCCGCGCGTCAGCTCGTTGTCCGCTTGAAGGAGCCCGAGCTCGGGCGACCGGGGGTGGCGCGCGACCGCCTCGTCCAGCACGTGCGCCACGGCGCGCGGCTCGTCCATCCTCCGGTAGGTCTCGGCGAGCGCGGTCCAGTAGGCGACGCGCTGCGGGTACCGCTCGGTCAGCTCCCGGTACCAGCGGATCGTCTGCGCGTCGTCCCGCCGGACGAGCGCGTCCTCGGCGAGGAGCCGCACGACCGGCTCGGCGGCGACACCCTTCGAGACCTGGGCCGTTGCTCGGGAGATCGCCTCTTCGTAGGCGCCGGTCTCGTAGAGCGACCGGATCCAGTAGTGCATCGCGCGCGGCGTCGGCTCGCCCATCTCGATGACCTTCCGCCACTGCACGCTCGCCGCCTGGAAGTCGAGGCTTCGCCAGAGCGAATCCCCGTACACCGTCTGCACGGCGAGATCGTCGGGATACGCCGCGGCAAGGCTCTCCGCCTGCTGCCGCGCCTGGTGGTACTTCCCGTCCGCGAGGAGCGCCTTGGTCAGGAGGATCCTCGGCGAAAGGGCGGCCTCGTCGATGGCGACGGCGGTGCGGGCCTGCTCGACCGCCTTTGCGGAGGACCCGTGCTGCAGCTCGTAGCGACCCATCAGCTCGTGCGGCTCCGCAAGCTCGGGGTACACGGCGACGTAACGCCCCCAGACGTCGCGGACGCCGCTCCAGTCTCCGATGCGCCAGAGCACCCAGCCGTGGTCGCGGAGCGCGGCCCGATTGCGCGGGTCGGCGGCCAGCGCCTTCCTGTAGAAGCCGTCGGCCTCGGTGTCGGACCCCGCGCGGTACGCGGCGCCGCCGCGAGCGGCGTACAGGCGCGCCAGTCCGATCTTCGCCGCTCCCGCGCGATCCCCTCTCGAGGAGAGCTCCTCGAAGAGGAGCCGGCCCGGCTCGATCGCGTCGTACCGGATGAACAGGTCGGCCGCGCGGACCGCATCGTCCTCGGTTCCGGCCCCGCTCGTCAGCCACTCGCGGGTCGCCCCGGTCGCGCCCTGCGTGTCGCCGCCTTTCAGGTCGATCTCCGTCAGCGCGTAGTACGCCGGCCCCAGGCGCGGATCCGCCTTCGAGGCGAGCGCGTAGGCGTCGATTGCTTCCCTGAGGTGCCCGGCGTCGCGCTCGGCGTCCCCGATGGCCCGCCACAGATCGGCCGGGCTCGGCGCGGAGGCCGCGAGCGCGCGCCGCCAGGTCGCGACCGCGGCGGCGTTGTCCCCCGCGCGCCGCTCCGCCCAGCCGAGGTTGACGAGGTAGACCGCGCGCTCCGGATCCCGCGCGCTCGCCTCACGGTAGGCGTCCGTCGCCTCGCTCCAGCGCTCCTCGCGAAACGCACGGTCCCCCTTCTTCGCGAGGACGCGGCCCAGGCGCTGCGCCACGAGCCGCTCGGGATCGCCCCCGCGCGCGAGACCGGCGCGGAGCAGCGACTCGGCGTCGTCCAAACGGCCGCGCGACTCCTCGAGGTCGGCGAGGCGCACCGTCGCCTTGGTCTCCCCCGGACGCGCGTCGAGAACCGACCGGTACTGCGCCGCCGCCGCGTCGGGTTGTTCGAGCCCTTCGAGCGCTTGACCCAGGCGGAAGCGGACGTCCGGCTGGCGGGGGTCGAGCGCCAGGCTGCGCGTGAGCGCCGTCGCGGCGTCGCCCCAGGCTTGCTGGTCGAGCCGGAGCTCGCCGACCGCGTTCCAGGTGGCGACGTTTCCGGGCTCGAGCTTGAGCACGTTCTGCCATATCCGGAGCGCCTCGCGGTCCTCGCCCAGGCGATGCCTGGCCCATCCGATGTTCTCCCATGCCTTGATGAGCGCCGGGTCGAGATCGACCGCCCGCTGGAAGCTCGTCAGCGCGTCCCCGAACCGGCCCTTCTTGTACTGCGCCACTCCCTGATCCAGCGCCTCCTGGCCGGGGGAGCGGCCCCAGGCCGCGGCTCCGGCGGCGAGCGCGAATGCGAGGACTGCGGCCGCGCGCCTCACGAGGGCACCACGACGAGGCGGCGGTGGGCGCGCCGTAGCGCGTCGCCGAGCTGGCGTGCCGCCGCGTTCCACGCGGCCGCGGCACCGCCGGGAACGGAACGAAGGTCGATCCGGACGCCGGCCCATCTCTCGCGCTCGACGCGCGCGGGCAGATCCCGGATCCACGCAGCGGACGGCCCGGAGGCTTCGCTGCTCCCCGAAACGGCGACCGTCGGCAGGATGTCCCAGGCGTAGCGGCGGGAGAGCATCCGGAACAGGTCGCGATCGAACCTCGCCTCGCGGACCGCGGACCCCTCGACGCGCGCCCAGGGCGGAGAGAGCGCCGCGATGTCGTCCGCCGATGCCGTCAGCGACGCGACCTCGGCGGTGTCCGGCGAGGCGGAGACGACTTGCACCCGGTACGGATAGGGAACGAAGCGAAGATGCTCGACGGTCAACGACGCCGGCTCGCGACCGCCGTACGCGACGAGGCCGACCCTCCCCCGCCACCGCCCGGGGAGCATGACCGGGGCGGCGGCCACGGGGCGATCGTCCCACCGCACCGCGACGCCCTCGCCTCTCTTGATGATGCTCAGGGCGTGCGTGGATCCGGGCGCACCGCGTGCCTCGCTCTTGGCGAGAACGTCCGGAGGCCGCCCGTCGGACCGGTCCTGGACGTAAAGGAAGCCGGACGCTCCTCCGAATCGCCACTCGCGCCCCGGAAGTCCCGCCGGCTGGACGATCCAGAACTCGCCATTCGACACGTGCACGGTCGCGTCGAGCCTCCAGTCGTCCACCCACCGCGCCGAGGGAATCCAGATGTCCGCTCGCGGCCGGCCCGAAAGGCGAATCGCGCTCCCGTCGAGATCGGCTCCCTGCCCGGGTACCCACGTGCCGTCCCCGGCGGCTGCCGGGTCCGCGACTGCGACATCGACGCGGTGGAGGAGCTCCTTCGTGCTCCACCGCGGGTCGACCCGCAGCCGCGCCACGCGCAGCGGACTCGACGACAGATCGTTCGCGCCGACCGGATCGTCGAGGAACCCCAGCCAGGGAGCCGGGTCGCCCTTTCGCACGAGGCTCCCGGCATCGGCCGCCGCACCCAGCGCCAGGAGCGGCTCGATTCCTCGCGGGGCCCACGCCAACGCCGCCGGGCGGTCGAGCCTCCTCGCGATCAGAGCGGCGCCCGGCGGCACGGGCGGGAGAACCATCGAGGAGGGTGTCCCGCGGGCCTCGGCCGGATCGCTCGATGCGATCTCCCACAACCCGCTCAAGGCCATCCGGCGCAGGCGGTCCCAGAAGAGAAACGACACGTCGCGGTCTTCTTGCCGGTCGGTCCGCAGGAACATCACAGCGGCCCAGCGCAGCTCGCGCAGGACCGGGTCGGCGGCTTCGTAGGTCGAGAGGTACCCCTCGTCGAAGGTCAGGAGCAGCGGCTTGCGCGGGAGACGCCCGGTTCCCGCGTAGGCTCGCCGCAGCTCGTCGAGAGTCACCGGCTGCCAGCCCGCGGCGGAGAGCGCCCGGAGCTGATCCCTCAGCTTCAGCCGATCGAGGTTCCTCCCGTCCGGCATCGCGACGATCCGGTCGTACGCGAGCGTCACGAAACGGCCGTCGTCGCCGGGTCCCGCGGGGTCGCGCGCCACGAGCCCGACGTGGCGGTTGAGCCACGCGCTCGTCCCGGCCCAGACGATCGCGCCGAAGGCGAAGGTCGCGATCCACATGCGCCGGTCCCGCGCGAACGTGCGGGATTTCAGGTGCTCCGATGCGCTCATGGCGCGAGGCCTCGGGTCAGCGTGTGCCCCAGTGGTTGCGTCTGACGGTTGCGAGCGCGTAGTAGGTCTGCCAGACGAGAATGAGCATGTAGAAGATGCTGAAGGCGAGGCCGTAGATCCACAGGCGCGTCTTGTGCCGGACCAGATAGACGAGCCCGTAGAGCAGCGCCATCAGCGTGGTCCCGTAGATGTACAGGTACGAGAACGTGCCGAGCCCGAGCAGCGGCAGGACGAGCGCGACGAAGACCACGGCCGGGGAGACGAGGGGGAACACGACGCCCAGGTAGAAGTAGAACGCCGCGAGCGGGTGCCGCTTCCACATGAACAGCGACGCGAGCAGGCTCTCGCGGATCCAGGACTTCTTCCACCTCAGCTGCTGCCGGAAGAACTGGCGCATCGTCGAGGGGACGATGGTCGAGCAGATCGCGGAGCTGTCGTAGATGACGCGCCAGCGCCGGAGCATGAAGTTCGTCAGGCTGCGGTCGTCTCCGAACGTCGCCTTCCGGCCGAGGAACGACTGCGCGAGCCAGACGTCGAGGATGCTCATCAGCGTCGAGCGCCGGTAGGCGGCGAGGCAACCGGAGCAGCAGGTCACCGTCGAGAAGAGCGACTCCGCCGCCTTGACGATGCGGAACGCGACGTAGTAGCGCACCTCCTGCATCTTCGTCAGGAAGTTCTCGCCGGCGTTTTCCACCGTCCCGTGCCCGCACACGGCGCCGACTTCCGGATCGGCGAACCCCTGGACGATCCGGCGGAACGCGTCCGGCCTCACGAAGCTGTCGGAATCGACGTACACGACGACGTCTCCCGTCGCGCGCCGCGCGGCGGCCGCCATGCCGTGGCGCTTCCCGCGATTCGCGTCGAACCGGATCAGCTCGAGGGTGGGGTGCTGCGCGCGGGCCGCGAGCATCTCGGCCCACGTGCCGTCCGTCGACCCGTCGTCCACGGCGATGACCTGCATCCGCTCGCGCGGATAGTCGGTGGCGAAGATGCAGTCGATCGTCCTCCCGATCGAGGCCTCCTCGTTCTTGCAGGAAAGAGCCACCGTGATCGGGGGGCAAATGCCCGCGTCGCGCGGCGGCCGGTAGACGCAGGCCAGGGCGATGCGGGAAATGATGTAGCCCGAGATCAGGATCCCGTAGAGATTGACGATCGGGTGGTACCAGAAGTAGTAGAGGTTGTTCCCCCGCAGCCAGACCACGTTCGAGACCGCGGCGAGGATCATCGCCACGCCGATCCACGGCACGGCCAGGTCGAACAGCGCGAGGACTCGCTGGCGCCAGGAAACCGGGAACTCGACGGCGAACGTGTACTCGAGACCCGCGGCCTGGTCGGCCCGGACCGCGACCTCGCGCGTGACGCGGGCGCGCAGGGTTTGCTTCGGCCGCAGCTCGGCCGGCATGGCGTCGATCTCGCGGATCGACGGGCTCCACCCGATGTGGATCCACTCGCCGGGCGTGAGCGCGCGGTCGACGCGGATGCGTGCGCCGGAGGTGCCGACGTCGGCGATGCGGCCGGACCCGCGCTCGCCCTGCGGGAATCTCAGGGTGGATCGGAACTCGAATGGAATGCCGACCACCGCGCGCGGAGAACGGCGACGCTCCGCGCCGGTCGGCGGCGAGAGTGGAATTGTGCCTGCGTCCACCTGTGGGACGGCCATGACGCCATCACCGCTCACTGGAAAGTGCCCGTGCGTGCTTGCAGAAATGAAGGATAAGTCTACGTCGCATAACGCGCTAAGCGCGGTACTTTTCGGCAGATCGATCGTCAGGATTCCGGGTGCGGAAAAGTTGTAATACTTGGAAAACCCGGAAAGTGGCGAAGGCGAACTAACCGGCGTGACTCCCGGCAAGGGGTGTAGCCGAGCGCCATGGAGCGTCCGGCGTGGATCTGGCGACGGGACGCCCGCTCGATTGTTTGTGCGGTTCGAATCCGCGCGATACCACGTCGGCGATCGGATCAAGCATCGCATCTACTCGATCTCCAATCGGGGCCCGAGATTTCCCCGATCGCGCGCGGTAGCCGATCGCGGTGAGAGCGCATGCACGCGCACGCGGTCCGTGGAGATTCAGTCCCACGTCGACGATCGTCCACGAATAGGAAGAGGGGACACCCGCTCGTCCTTCCCGTGAATTGATTCCAGCGGCCGTCGGAGCGAGCGGGCGGTTCCTCCTCTTGAGCCCGCGAGCGACGTCGAGCAAGGCGGCGCGGCGATTCCCCGCCGCATGCCGCCGCAGCGTGCCGCGGGAATCGATTCACGAGACCTCCAAGAAAGCCGTTCAAGACCGGGAGGAAAAAGCAGAATGTCCCCGCTCCTTGGCCAGGATGGTCTTCAAATCGTCGACCGTGCGATTCCGGCGGGCGTCCGAGAGGCCGAGGATCGCCTGGAGCGCGTCCCCGATGTGCGGGATGTACTTCTCGATGTACGTCCGCTTCTTCTCCTCGTCGGCGGCGCGCCGCCGGTGCCGCACGAACGCGCCGAGCCGGCGCCCCACCTCCATCAGCGCCAGACGGATCTCCTTGACGATCTCTGGGTACGACGCGACCGCTTCCTTCGACTCCGATGTGAACGGGACCCACACCGAGGCGACGTGCACGAAGAGGATCATCGGCCCGGTCGGAAGCGCGCCCTTCGACTGCTGCAGCCCGTACGAGCGCCAGTCGACGGTCAGCGCCGACTTCGCGATCGCGCAGGCCGACTGCTGGTACTGCAGCGGCACCCGGTTCGCGAACCGGTACAGCTCGACCAGTTCCTCGGCCGGAAGGCCCCCGCCGTACGCGAGCCCCGCCTCGACCTGGAACGGGTTGCCGCGGTACACGGCGGGGGGCCGCGTCACCGCGGTCGCGAAGTCACAGGGGAGCCGCGTCTCGAGCCCCTTCCGGAGCAGCTCCTCGCCGATCGGCGAGAGGCAAGCCGTCGGTGGCGCCATGATCTTCACCTGGGGGATCGCCCGGTAGAGCTGCTCGACCTGCGCGGTCGTCAGCCGCCGCGGGTCCCCCTCGGCCTTCACCCCCGCGGCGCGGCAGATCTCCTCCGCGACCCCGGGCGACACGCGCGAGAAGTCGGTCGCGAGAGCGCCCTTGACGCCGCGCGCCTCGGTCTCCTTCAGCATCCGGATCAGGATCCCCAGCTCGACGCCGTACGGATGGGGCTTGATCTCCTTCGAGGGCTCCGGCAGGGCCCGGGCGACGCGCTCGAACACCCGCACGTCCTCCTTGGGCGCGAGGTAGCGCAGCGTGACGTGCGGGTTCGCGAGCGCCGTCTGCTCGATGTAGTCGTCGACGGACCGGCGCCCCTTCTTGTACGTCGCCTCGAGCTCGATCTCGACGCGGGTGCCGTGGTCCTTGTCCCAGTCGACCTCGTGGTCTTTCTGCACGAGCGGGTGGTTCTTCTGCGTGTCGATGACGATGTCGGCGGCGGAGGCCGGCTTGCGGGGTCCCGTCTTCGAGAGGATCTTCACGGGCTTGCCGGTCGTCAGCACGCCGTACATCCCCGCGGCCGAGATCCCGATGCCCTGCTGGCCGCGCTGCTGCTTCAGCCGGTGGAACTTCGACCCGTAGAGTAGCTTTCCGAAGATCTTCGGGATCTGCGCGCGCACGATCCCCGGGCCGTTGTCCTCGACCGCGATCCGGTAGCGGCTCTCGCTGACCTCGTGGATCTCGACGATCAGCTCCGGGAGGATCTCGGCCTCCTCGCAGGCGTCGAGGGAGTTGTCGACTGCCTCCTTGATCGCGGTGAGCAGCGCCTTTTGCGGGTTGTCGAACCCGAGCAGGTGGCGGTTCTTGGTGAAGAACTCCGAGATCGAGATCTCGCGCTGGCGCGCGGCCATCGTGTGCGCGTCCTCGCGCGCGGGCTTTCCCCCTTTCGGGGCGCGCCCGGGGGCGGCGGGCGGCGGGGCGGGCTCGGCCGCGACCGTCGCGGCGGCCCGCTTGGAGGCGCGCTTTCCCGGCTTCGCCTTCGGCGTGGCGAGCAACGGTTGGGGCGCCGGCTCGAACAAGCCGTGCTGCGCCGACCGGGCGGACATCGCGGTCTTCTTCGCCATCGCGCGCGCATTCTAGCAATCGACGGCGCGGCCGCGGCGCGCTCGATGTCCGCGCGGACATCACGCGGACGGACAGTGGACGCCGAAGTCGCGGCGCGGCGCGCTCGCGCGTGTGGCACCGCGGTTGCTGTGTCTTCCGCGCGCGGCAGGGGGCGAGGCCCCCAGCCACCGGTGACGGGAACGGGACCCCCGAAGCCGGCGGACAACTCGGTCGCCGGAAGCGGGCCGGGGTACTTTCGAGGAGGCGACCCCGGCCCGCGTCCGATTTCGCTCGCTCGTCCGAACCGCTCCTATAATCCCGCCCGCATGAGCTCCGGGCCCGGCGTGATCCCCCCGTTCGGCGGCGACGAAGCCGCCTGTCCGCTCGCCCGGGCGCGCACGGTCGTGCTTCCCGTGCCGTACGAGGCGACGGTGTCCTACGGCGGCGGCACTGCGGAAGGACCGGCCGCGATCCTGCGCGCCTCGACCCAGGTCGAGCTGTACG
>DATKHQ010000176.1:0-8482 GCA_035510175.1 Candidatus Sulfotelmatobacter sp.
AAGGTCATCCCCCAGGTGGTTCGCGCGGATCGGTTGAACCCGGACCAGCTCGGGGACATCTACGTGACGGGCCCGGGCGGGCGCCTCATCCCGCTCAGCACGATCGCGACCGTGCGCAACACGACCGTCCCGCGATCGTTGAACCGCTTCCAGCAGATGAACGCCATCAAGCTGTCAGGAATGACCGCCCAGCTCGACGGCGCGCTCAAGGCGCTCGAGAACGGGGCTCACGACCTGCTTCCCGGCTACGCGATCAACTATACCGGCGAATCCCGCCAGCTCCGGACCGAGGGGGGCAAGTTCCTCCCCGCGATGGGCCTCGCCGTGCTGATGATCTTCCTCGTCCTGGCGGTGCAGTTCAATTCGTTCCGCGATCCGCTCGTCATCCTGCTCGGCTCGGTGCCGCTGGCCATGTTCGGCGCCCTGATCTTCACGGTCCTCAAGATGCCGAACTCGGACATGCCCTACTGGACCGACGGCTGGACGACGACCATGAACATCTACGCCGAGGTCGGCCTCGTGACCCTCGTCGGCCTCGTGGCGAAGAACAGCATCCTGATCGTGGAGTTCGCGAACAAGCTGCAGGAGCACGGTCACGACAAGCTCTCCGCCGTCCAGGAAGCCGCGATGACCCGTCTGCGTCCGGTGCTCATGACCTCGGTGGCCACCGTCGCGGGGCACTTCCCGCTGACGCTGGTCTCCGGCCCCGGTGCCGCGGCGCGAAACTCGATCGGCCTGGTGCTGGTCGGCGGCATGACGATCGGGACGATCTTCACGCTGTTCGTCGTCCCGTCCCTCTACATGCTGATCGCCAAGCAGCACCGTGCCGAGCCGGTCGAGGCGAGGCTCGAGGAGCCCCTGGAGCTGGCGCAGGCCCTCCCGGACTAGCGTCTCGCACGGGCTGCTGTCGATGCAGCCGCAACTGTGATCGGAAATCGACAGCAGCGGCCGCCCGCGCGGGCGGCGACTCCACGGCCTCGCGCCGGTTCTCGAGCGCGCCGAGATGACAACGGCGCCACATACGCTGCCAACCGCTCGTCAGCGCCGCCATCGCGGCCGCGGAAAGTGAACGACCGACGCGCGCGGCCGCATGGCATCCGGCTTGCTGCATTTCACGCTGCGATGATTCCGAAAGGAGGCGCGATCATGAAGACAGCGGTACTCGCAGGCACGGGCGCGATGGGTCGTGCCCTCTACCGGCTGATGGCCGCGGCGGCGGCGTTCACGATGGCGCTGCGCTGGGCGGGCCGGAGCTGCCGGTTCTAGACCGGCGGGGCGCAGGCGCGATCGGCGGCCTGCAGCCGCGAGGCGCGCCCGAGGGCCCGGTCGAGGTCCGCGATCAGGTCCCCGGGCGACTCGATGCCGACCGACAACCGGAGCAACGAGTCGGAGATTCCGGCTTCGGCGCGCGCTCGCGGGCTCATCGACGCGTGCGTCATCGTCGCCGGATGCGCAATCAGGCTCTCGACCCCGCCCAGGGACTCCGCGAGCGAAAAGCAGCTCAGGCCCTCGACGAACGCCTCCACCACGCCGGGCGATTCCGGGAGCTCGAAGCTGACCATCCCGCCGAACCCCGTCTGCTGCCGGGCGGCGATCGCGTGGCCGGGATGGCCGGGCCGCCCTGGGTAGTGGACCTTCCCCGCTCGCGGATCGGCCGCGAGGAAGGCCGCCACCTGCCCCGCGTTCGACTCGTGTTCCCGCATCCTCACTGCGAGCGTCCGCAGGCCCCGGAGCGTCAGGTAGGCGTCGAACGGCGCCCCGGCGAGGCCAATCGCGTTGGCCCACCACGCCAGGGGCTCGAGCACCGCCTCGTCACGAGCCACCACGGCACCGCCGACGACGTCGCTGTGGCCGTTCAGGTATTTCGTCGTCGAGTGAACGACGAGGTCGGCGCCGAGGCTCAGGGGACGCTGGAGGGCGGGCGATAGGAACGTGTTGTCGACCGCGACGAGTGCGCCCGCGGCGTGCGCCCGCGCGGCCGTGGACGCGATGTCGACGACCCGAAGCAACGGGTTGCTCGGCGTCTCGACGAGGACGAGCGCGGGCCGGCGGCCGAGTGCCGCCTCGAGCGCGTCCCGATCCTGGAAATCGACGAGCTGCGCCCGGATCAGGCCCTTGGCATCGAGACCGGCGAGTAGCCGCTGCGTGCCGCCGTATCCGTCGTGGGGCGCCACGACGAGGCCGTCGCGCGGCACGAGCTGCAGCACGAGATGAATCGCGGCCATCCCGCTCGCCGTGACGACGGCCCCGGCCCCTCCCTCGAGCTCCGCCAGGGCTCCCGAGAGAAGGTCGCGGGTGGGATTGCCGGACCGCGTGTAGTCGTACTGCCGCTTGCGGCCCAGGCCCTCGAAGGCGAAGTTCGCCGCCAGATGGACGGGAGGGATCACGGCTCCGTGCTGCCGGTCCGACTCGAGGCCCGCGCGGACCGTCGCCGTGACCCAGTCTCGGCCGCGGCTCACGGTCTCGCTCCCTGCAGCGCCGCCTGAATGACGGGGCCCAGCGTCTCGGTCTCCTTGAGAAAGGCATCGTGGCCGTACCGCGAAGGGATCCGTACCAGCCTCCGCGCGCACGGGATCTTCGCGGCGAGCTCCTCGATCTGCTCGATCGGCACGAGAACGTCGGTCGTCGCCCCGATCAGCAGCGTGGGAACCCGGATCGACTCCCCCCGGACGCGGTGGAGGTCGATCGCGCGCAGGAGCGTCGCGTAGGAGCGGGGAGTTGCCGTCCGGGCGAAATCGGCTCCGCGCGATTCGAGATAGCGCTCCACGGGAAAGACCGGCTCCGCGTCGCGCCACTCCGGCGGCGCATCGAAGCGCGACCGGAGCTCCGCCGGACTCCTGTAGGTCGTCATGGCCAGCGCGCGCGCGAGGATGACCGCCTCGCGAGGGAACCCCCTCTCGAGCCCCAGGCGGAGGATGCGGCGCTGGAGCGCCCGGGCGGCCGTCGCGGCAGGATGCGCCCGCTCCGGGGCGCCGAACACGATGAGGCGCCCGACGCGGCGCGGGTGCCGCTCGGCGAGCGCCAACCCGACCATTCCTCCGTAGGACGCGCCGATGCACGCGTGAACCGTCTCGATACCCAGCGCGTCCAGCAGACGCACGATCGCTTCGGCTTGATCATGAGACGTCACGACCGGGAACGATTCTCCCGGCCCCGACGGTCCGCTCGAAGCGCCGGTGCCCCCCAGGAAGTCTGTCGAGAGCACGCGGTATCGGCTCGTGTCGACGGCGCGTCCCGGCCCGACCACGGCGTCCCACCAGCCGGGCGACGGGTCTCGCGCGGTGCGGCAGACGTGCCGGCCCGAGGAAATCCCTCCCTGAACGAGGATGACCGGTCCCTCCTCGGGTCCCTCGATCTCGAACCCGAGACGCCACGCGTCGAGCCGGCCGCCGTGCACGAGCGGCAGCGGCGACGCGGCTGCGAACACCTCGGCGCCCGGCGTCACGCTGACGGCCTCGCTCGCCGCCCGGGGCGGCGCCCCACGCGAGGCGGCGGCATCGACGTCCGTCAGCAGCGCGCGCACGGTGCCGTGCGTGCCGACTCCACTTCCGATGTGAATGCGCGTCCCTCCCTGCCGCAGACGATAGGCGTACGCGACGCGGCCCGGTGGAACGGACAGCGAGCCGGCCGCCGGCAGCTCCTCGTAAGCGAGGGAGACGGCACCGTCGCCGCGGAGGCGGCCGACGAGGCGCGTCGTGCGCCCCTTCCGGCGGCGTGCGGCGAGAAGATCCGGATCGAGGCGGTCGAAGGCCGGCCGCTCGATGTCGTCGACGCGGACGCGCGCGCCCGTCAGCAGCGACGCCACGATGGCGAGCTTGGCGGCGGCGTCGGTGCCGTCGAGGTCCCTCGACGCGTCGGCTTCGAGGTAGCCCGCCTCGCGCGCCCGGGCCAGGGCAGCCTCGAGGGACGCGCCGCGCTCGAGCGCTTCGATCACCGCCGTCGTCGAGGTGTTCCCCACGATGGCGACGCTTTCGACCGCGCCGAGCAAGTCCTCCAGCTCCTCCTGCAGCGCGAGCCCGGTGCCGCCGAGCACCGCGTTGATCCCGATCCGTCGCGATCGGAGCGGCTCGAGGAACGACAGCGGCTCCGTCGCCAGCGCGTGCTTTGCGGCGAAGACCACGCTCGAGCCGGCGCCGAGCGCGGCGTCTGCCCGTGCGATCGCCTCGGGCCCGCGGGCCAGCTCGCTCGCCGTGCAGTCCACGACGATGTCCGCCGTGCCGTGGGAGAGCAGGCTTTCGAGCGGGACGAGCGCGGCGCCGGCACGCTCGGCGTACCGGCCCCCCGAGACCTTGTGCTCGGCCAGCGCCGCGACGTCGACTCGGTCGCGATCGAACACCGTCCCGCTCGTGTCGCTCACGGCTCGGACGCGATACGGCCCGCCCTCGAGCGCTCGGAGGAGGGAGCGTCCCACCGGGCCCGCCCCGATCACGTGAAGTGTCGCGCTCATTGGCGGGCACCGGTCTGGCGGAGGACGAACCGCAGAGACAGCTGGCCGCTTCCGGCCTGCCCCCAGCCGGCCAGCAGGGCGTCTCTCCGGCTGCGCGCCTCCTCGCGGTCGCTCGTGCCGAGCGAGCGCCGGACGCGGTGCTTCCGCCACCCCGGCAGGTGGACGGTGAAAGCGGTCCAGTAGAGCCGGCCGTTCTTCCAGAGATGATGATCGGGGTCGATGACTCGAGCCATGGTGCCGTCCTCCAGGAGAGGAAGACACCCGGAGAGCGCGGGTACTCCGCGCCGGGCATTCTTGTTGGCCCGGCTCCTCGCCGCGCCCTCATCCCCCCCGTCGGTACGTGACCGACGGAGGGCTGGCACCTTGGGTTGCCCTCCCAGGTTGCCGGACCTCTTACTGAGGTCGCTCCGGATGACGCGGGAAGTCTAGAGCGCGATCCCGGACCGGGCAAGTGCCGTGTGTGTCATAACGACCCGCCGGCTCCGGGGCTCAAGGAGCGGGCGGCGGCGGGGCCTGCGCCGCGACGGTCCGGTCCTCCGGCTCGGCCCACCAGCCTCCGCCGAGCGCCTGGAAGAGCGCGGCCGAATCGGCGAGGCGATCGGCGACGGCGTCGATCTGCTCCAGGGACGCCGAGCGCATGAGCCGCTCGGCATCGAGCTTCTCGAGAAGGCTGACGCCGCCGGCGTCGTAACGCTTCGAGGCGATCTCGAAGGCCGATCGCGCGAGGCTCGACGCTTCCGCTCGCTCGTGCAGCGACCGGGCGTCTGCGTCCAGGGCGCTCAGCGTGTCCGCCACGTCCCGGAAACCCTCGAGGACGACCTCGCGGTAGGCGCCGCCGGCCTGCTCGTACGCCGCGACGGCCGCGCGCTTTTCGGCCCGGAGCTGCCCGCCGTGAAACAGGGGCTGCGCGAGCGATGCCCCGAGCAGCGCGAACCCCGTGCCGCCGGAGAGCAGATTCCCGATCGCCGTCGTCAACGACCCGGCCGTGCCGGACAGCGTGATCTGCGGGTAGAGGCTCGCGGTCGCGACGCCGACCCGCGCGCTCGCCTCGTGCAGCAGCGCCTCGGCGGCGCGGATGTCCGGCCGCCGGCGCGCCAGCTCCGACGGCAGGCTCACCGGCAGCTCGTCCGGAAGCCGGATGTCCGCGAGCCGGATCTCGGGCAGCTCCGCCTCGCCGGGAAGCGCGCCCAGGTAGACCGCCAGCCTGTGGCGCGCGCGCTCGAGCCGGCGCTCGAGGACCGGCAGAGTCCCCCGCGTCCGCGCGATCTCGGCCCGCTGATTCACCACGTCGAGCCTCGGCACGCCGCCGATCTGCTCGAGGCGCTCGACGATCTCGAGCGCGCGGGCTTCGAGAGAGATGATCTCGCCCGTCGCCTCGACCTGCTCCCGCAGCGACGCCTCCTCGATGGCGGTCGTGACCACGTTGCCCGCGAGCATGAGCCTGGCGGCCTCGACCTCGAACTGCTCGTACTCGACCGTGGCTCGCAAGGCCTCCAGCTCCCGGCGGCTCTTGCCGAAGAGGTCGAGCGTGTACGAGACCCGCACGGTCGCGGCGTAGAGCGAAAGCGGAAAGAGCTGGACGGGGACCTGCGGCGTGTTCTCGAACGAGCCCGAGCTGACGTCGACGCGGTTGGCCGAAAGTCCCGCGTCGATCTTCGGGATCTGCGTGGCTCCCCGGCGGGCGACGAGATCCTGCTGCGCGTGGGAGAGCTTCGCTTGCACCTGGACCAGGCGCGGGCTGTCGCTGAGGGCCCGCCGCACCAGGGCGTCGAGCGCCTCGCAGCGGAACAGGCCCCACCACTCCGCGGGAACGTCCCGGCCTTCGACCAGGCGCTGCGACCCGCCCCCCGGAACGTCCGCGGACGCGGTCTCGGCGGGCGGCGGCGGGTTGGTGTACCGGGTGACCTCGGGGGGCTTCGGAGGATGGAAATCGGGTCCCACGGAGCACCCGGCCATCGTGGCGGCGAGCGCGCACACGCTCACCGCGCGGCGTCCCCGGCGGCTCCTCACGCGAGTCTCCCGCACGCCCTTCAGTCCAGCGTCTTGCGGTAGAACCGCAAGGCGACGATCAGCACCACGGCGGTGAACACGAGCATCGGCCACAGGTCCGGCCAGAGGTCCGGGAACCGGTTTCCCTTCAGCAGGATCCCGCGCGCGAGGCGATTGAAGTAGGTCATGGGAAGGAGGCTGCCGACGACACGCGCCCAGTGGGGCATGCCCCGGAACGGGAACATGAAGCCCGACAGCAGCATGTTCGGCAGGAAGTAGAAGAACGTCAGCTGCATCGCCTGCAGCTGGTTCTGCGCGAGCGAAGAGAGGGTGATTCCCACGGTCAGATTGGCGGCGACGAAGACCAGGGCGACGAGATAGAGGACCAGCAGGCTTCCCACGATCGGGACGCCGAACACCCACCGCGCGGCGGCGAGGATGATCGTCGCCTGGATCAATCCGATGAACACGTAGGGGACGATCTTCCCGGTCATCATCTCGAGCGGGCGCACGGGGGTCGCCAGCAGGTTCTCCATCGTCCCCCGCTCGCGCTCGCGGGTCATCGCGAGCCCCGTCATCATCACCATCGTCATCGTCAAGATCACGCCCATCAGGCCGGGGACGATGTTCCGCTGGGTGACCCCTTCCGGGTTGTACAGCTTGTGCAGCCGCACCTCGAACGGCGGCGCGCTTTCCGCCAGGCGGGAGAGGGGGCCGACGAGATCCTTGGCGGCCACCGACGCGACGAGCGATTGCGCGGAGGCCACGGCGGCCGACGTGGCGGCCGGGTCGGTGGCGTCGGCCTCGAGCAGGAGCGCGGGGCGCTCGCCGCGCAGGAGCTTGCGCGTGAAATCGACCGGGATGTCGAGGACGAACTGAACGTCCCCCCGGGCGAGCGCATCGCGAGCCGCGGTCTCGTCGGCCACCTCGCCGACGAGGTCGAAGTACCCCGACGTCCTCATCGCGGCCACGTAGCTGCGCGTGAACTCGCTGCGGTCCGCGGCGATCACGGCCGTCGGGAGGTGCTTGGGGTCGGTGTTGATCGCGTACCCGAAGAGGACGAGCTGTCCGATCGGGACGCCGACGATCATCGCGAAGGTCAGCCGGTCGCGGCGCAGCTGCAGGAATTCCTTGACGACGACCCCGCGAAACCGCGCGAGCGAAAAGCGCTTCACGCGGAGGCTCCGTAGTTGTCCGCGGAGCGGGACATCAGGTGAATGAAGACGTCCTCGAGGCCGACCTCCGTGCGGACGGCCCGGACGCCGGCGCGTCCCGTGACCTGCCGGAGCGTCTGCTCGAGCGCCGCGGCGTCGCGCCCGGTCACGTGCAGCTCGGAGCCGAACACCGCGGTCTGCTCGACCCCCGGCTTGCCCCGGAGCGCCTCCGAGAGCCCCGCGAGATCGTCCCCCGTCACCGTCCAGGTCGTCAGCCGCTGCTCCGCGATGATCTCGGCTGCGCTGCCGCTGGCCATCAGCCGTCCGTAGGAGATGTAGGCGAGCTTGTGGCACCGCTGGGCCTCGTCCATGTAGTGCGTGCTCACCAGCACGGAGATTCCCCGCGCCGCGAGCGCATGGAGCTCGTCCCAGAAGTCGCGGCGGGCCTTGGGATCGACCCCGGCCGTCGGCTCGTCGAGGAGGAGCAGGTCGGGCTCGTGCAGCATGCACGCGGCGAGCGCCAGCCGCTGCTTCCACCCCCCCGAGAGCGCCCGCGCGAGCTGCGCCGCGCGCGTCGTCAATCCCAGCCCCTCGAGCGCCTTGTCCACCACGCGGCGCCGGCCGGGCATCTCGTACACGCGCGCGACGAAGTCCAGGTTCTCGCGGATCGACAGGTCCTCCCAGAACGAGAACCGCTGCGTCATGTAGCCGACGCGGCGCTTGATCTCGTCCTGCTGACGGAGGATGTCGTAACCGAGACACGTTCCGGACCCGGAGTCCGGCGTCAGCAGCCCGCACATCATCCGGATCGTCGTCGTCTTGCCGCTCCCGTTCGGGCCGAGGAAGCCGAAGATCTCTCCGCGGTGCACTTGCAGGGACACGTCCTGAACCA
>DATKHQ010000177.1:0-11863 GCA_035510175.1 Candidatus Sulfotelmatobacter sp.
GGTCAGAGCTGGGAGCGGCCGGACCCGTCGCGCCGCCAGCTCGAGCGCGACATCGGCTGGGAGACCGATCCGCAGGCGGGCGGCTCGTTCCAGCTCGTCTCCGACTCGGACAACCGCGATTCGCTCGAGGCCGGCGCCACCGGCCGGTACCCGCTCGCGGCCCCCGTCGATCTCTGGGGAAGCCTGGGGAGCGCGCAATACCGCGACCGGGTCCTACCCGCGCTCGGCGGCGCCGAGGCCACGCTGGGCGCCGACTGGTTTGCATGGCGTCACGTGACGGCCGGCGGATGGCTGCGGGGGCGCTCGCTCGGCTCGGGGGTCGACACGCTCGAAGGGCAGGCGACCGTGCAGGCGGTCCTCGACGGGAACCGGTTCGGCGGCGCATGCGGCGTGACCGACGTCGAGACGGTCGGCGCCCTGAGGGCGGGGATCTTCCGGCACGGCTGCCAGGGCGCTTACGACCTGACCACGCGGACCTGGCGGATGCGGGCGCGTCTCGATCTCGGCAGCCTGACCGACGGAAACGCCATCCTGTACGGCTGGGCCGACGGTACGTGGGACCTCCCGGTCCGGCCGCGGATCGCGATCGGAGGCCGCCTCGAGCTCGGCGACAGCCACACGACCTCCACTCTCTACTACGCGCCGTCCCAGCTCGTCAGCCTGCTCGGGATCGTGCGCTACGCGCGGTCGTTCCCGTACTCCAGGGCCTCGATCGAGGCCCAGGCCGGCCTCGGACCCTCGCGGGACAGCAGCGAGAGCGCCCGCGTCGTCGGTCAGGCGCAGATTGCGTGGCGGCAGGATTGGGGAATCCGGTGGAGATCGACGCTCGCGGCGGAGTACGGTGAGACTCCCAACTACCGAAGGACGGGGATCTCGTTCTCGTTCGGGTATCGATTCTAGGTTGGGGACATTCTGCTTCTTCTTCTCCCCGGACGATCTCTTCTTCTTGCTCGGCGAGATTGTCCTAGGAGAAGAAAAAGCAGAATGTCGCCAAACTACTTGACGAGCTTCCCGATCGAGTCCGGATCTTCGCTGCCGAGGGACCAGAGGACCAGGCTCCCGAGGCCACGGGACTTTAAGTATTCCGCCTTCGTGCGGAGCGAGCGCGCGTCCTCGTAATAGACGACGTGGTGCCCGTCGGCGGCGCGGTAGGTGAACCAGGGAGCGCCGCTGTCGTGATCGCGGCGGATCTTCGGATGCTGCACGGCGAGCGTCGTGCCGACCTCGGCGAAGGAGCGCCACTCGGCGTCCACGGGACCCCAGTCCATTCCGGAGACCTTGAGCACCGGGACCACCTTGTCGGGGGTGCAGCTCTTGAGCGCGTAGTCGACGATGCCCTCCATCCATTCCCGGCTCGAGATCGGCCCCGGACCGCTCGAGGCGTTGTGCTGGTTGTAGAGCATCACCTGCAAGCGGTCCGCGAGCCCGCAGAGGCCCGGCCAGTCCGCCCCCCCCGGCCCGCTCGCGTCTGTCTCCTTTCTCTTCCCCTGCAGCGTGACCGAGAGTTTGAGCCCGGCCTTGCGCGCGCCGTCGGCGAGCGTCGCGATGAAGGCCGTGAACGCGCCGCGCTCCGCGCCCGGGAGGTTCTCGAAGTCGATGTCGACCCCGTCGGCCTGGAGACTTTGCGCGAGCGCGACGATCTCCGCGCTATGCCCCGCACGTGCGTCCGCCTCGGCGATCACCCTGTGGGTCAGGTCGGGATCCTTCTGCACCGGCTTCGAGCCCGCGCGGTCGTTGACGACCGTCAACCACGCACGCGCGCCGTTCTTGTGGATGCGCTCGACCGTCTCCTTCCAAGACACCGCATCGCCGTCGAGGACGGGATGCCCGCCGGCGTCGAGCCGCGCCGCGAACAGCAGGACGTCCGCGAGCTGTCCCCTGGATCGCTCGACGGAGGCGACGCCGGCGTCGCGCTGCCAGGGGACGATCCACCCCCCGAGGGCGAGCAGGGCCGCGGCGGCGATCATCGAGAAAGTCTAGTCCTCCATGAGGATTGGACGTTGGTCGCGCTCGTCGGCCCTGGACGCCGCGTCCGCGCTGGCGGTGCTGTCGGCGGCCCCGATCCGGGCGTGCGGCTTTCGTAGTTCCCAGCGATTCTGAGCGAGTTCGCCGGAATCGGTTTCCGCCGCCTCTCCGGAAGGCCGTTCAACTCCGATCAACTCAAACTCTGACAGGCCGAAACGAACAACTGCGAACACACATAGTTACTATCATTACCATAGATATGCGCTAGAACCGCCGTAACTATTCATTGCATCGAAGTCGGGGAGGCGGTGGCGAAGCACATGGCGACGGCGACTCCGGCAGCAGGGACGATTCATCGGCTCCGCATGCTCCTGGTACTCGGCGCGTGTTTCGTGGCGGGACCGGCGTGGGCGCTTCCCGGTACGCCATTCGAAGCGACCGACGGCGACCTCGTCGCCGGATCGGGCACCGACTGGCAGACGTTCGTCGGGACGCCGAACCTGTTCGTCGGCCTGGACCAGCCCTCGGGCCAGACCGACGACGCGCTCAGCGGCAAGGAAGACGACGTCGTCCCCGGAATCTCTCTCGGATCGATCCCGTCGAACAAGAGCGACCTGCTGCGCTTCTACGTGGCGCACGAGCGGCTCGACGGCGGCAGCGGCCCGCACGACTTCCTCTACCTCGCCTGGGTGCGCTTCGACACGCTCGGGAGCGCGAACATGGACTTCGAGTTCAACCAGTCGAGCGTTCTGACCTCGAACGGCGTGACGGTCCAGCGGACCCCCGGCGACATGCTGATCACCTTCGGCTTCGGCGGCGGCGGGAACAAGGTGACGCTGGGCCTTTCGCGGTGGACCGCGACCGGTCCCTGCGAGTCGTCGTCGACGACGCCGTGCTGGGGTCCGGTGGTCTCGCTCTCCGGGGTCGCCGAGGGCGCGGTCAACGTGACCAACCCCGTCTACGATCCGATCGCCGGCGTGACGCTCCCCGCACTGACCTTCGGCGAGGCGGCGATCGACCTGAGCGCGGCCGGGGTCTTCCCGGCCGACCAGTGCGTCAGCTTCGGCCGCGGGTTCGTCAAGAGCCGGTCGTCGAACTCGTTCAGCGCGGGGCTGAAGGACTTCATCCGCCCGATCGACGTCAAGGTGTCGAACTGCGGCACGGTGACGATCCACAAGCACGCGGTCCCGCAGGGCACGCAGGTCTTCTCGTTCACGGCGTCCCCCGAGCTCGGCGCTTCGGCGTTCGACCTCGACGACGACGGGAACGAGGGGAACGCCCTCGCGAGCTCGCGCTCGTTCACCGGGCGCTTCCAGGGCACCTACACCGTCGCCGAAACCCCTCTGGCCGGCTGGGATCTGACCGGGATCACCTGCGGCGACGGCGGAGTGCCCGTGCGCGATGCGGCCGGAAACCTCACCGGCGAGGTCGACGTGACCCCGGTCACCGGACAGACCGTCGATTGCACGTACACGAACACGAAGCGCGGGATCATCCGCGTGGTGCAGTCGGTCGCCCCCGCGGGCGACCCGCAGCTCTTCAGCTTCCAGCTCGGCGGCGGACCCGACACGCTCTCGGCGGGGTTCTCGCTCGCCGGCGGTGCCCCGGCGTACGCCACCGGCGCCCTCCGCCCCGGCACCTACTCGCTCACGCAGCTCTCGCCCGGCGCCGCGTGGGACCTCACGAGCGCCACGTGCGACGACGGAAGCCCCGTCGGCGCGATCGCGCTCAACCCCGGCGAGGTCGTCACCTGCACCTTCACCGACGTGAAGCGCGGCCAGATCGTCGTCGACGAGACGACGGTGCCGGCGGGCGACCCGCAGTCGTTCCCGTTCTCGCTGACCGGCGGCCCCGACGCCCTCTCGGACGCGTTCGCCCTCGCGGATGCGACGGCCCCCCACGCGAGCGTCCTCATCCGCCCCGGAACGTACACCGCCACGCAGACCCCGGTTCCCGCGGGGTGGGACCTCACCTCCGCGACCTGCGACGACGGAAGCTCGATCGCGAACATCCACGTCGATCCGGGAGAGACCGTCCACTGCGTCTTCACCGACACCCGTCGCGGCGCGATCGTCATCGACGAGGTCACGGTTCCCGCGGGCGACCCGCAATCGTTCCCGTTCTCGCTGACCGGCGGTCCCGACTCTCTTTCGGATTCATTCTCCCTGACGGACGCGGCGGCGCCGCACGTGAGCGTCCTCGTTCGCCCCGGCACCTACACCGCCGCCCAGAGCCCTGTTCCCTCCGGCTGGGATCTCACCTCCGCGACCTGCGACGACGGGAGCCCGGTCGCCGCCATCAAGCTCGATCCCGGCGAGACCGTTCACTGCACCTTCACGCACATGCGCCGCGGCACGATCGTGGTCGACGAGGTCACGATCCCCGGCGGCGACGCGCAAGCGTTCTCCTTCGCGCTGACCGGCGGCCCCGACTCCCTCTCGGATTCCTTCTCGCTGACGGACGCCGCGGCGCCCCACGCGAGCGTTCCCGTCCGCCCCGGCACGTACGTCGCCGCGCAGTCCCCGGTCCCGGCCGGGTGGGACCTCACCTCGGCGACCTGCGATGACGGCAGCCCCGTCACCGCCATCAAGCTCGTTGCCGGCGAGACCGTTCACTGCACGTTCACGCACACGCGCCGCGGCACGATCGTCGTCGACGAGGTCACGGTCCCCGGAGGAGACTCCCAGGTCTTCTCGTTCACGATGAGCGGCGGCCCGGATGCGGTGAGCCAAAGCTTCGGCCTCGCCGATCAGACGGCCCCGCACGGCAGCGGCGCCATCCGCCCCGGAACGTACTCGGTCGCGCAGGCCGCCCCCGGCGCATCGTGGGACCTTTCTTCCGCGACGTGCGACAACGGCACGCCGGTCACCGCGGTCGCGCTCGCCGCGGGCGCCACGGTCACGTGCACCTTCACGAACGTCAAGAAGGGGACGATCACCGTCGACGTCGTCACGACGCCCGCGGCCGATCCCCAGTCGTTCGCCTTCACATTGACCGGAGGCCCGGACGCGATCTCGCAGAGCTTCTCCCTGGCCGACGCCACGACGCCGTACGCGTCGGGGCTCGTTCGCCGCGGCACCTACGCCGTAGCACCCCAGAGCGTCCCCGCCGGATGGGACCTCGCCTCCTCGTCGTGCTCCGACGGGAGCGCTGCGAGCTCGATCGGCCTCGATGCCGGCGAGAGCGTCACCTGCACGTTCTCGTTCGTCAAGCGCGGCCACGTGCGCGTCGATGTCGTCACGACACCCGCGGGCGACCCGCAGTCGTTCGGCTTCACGCTGACCGGCGGTCCGGCGTCCTTGAACGCGAGCTTCAGCCTCGCCGACGCCAGCGCCCCGTACGACTCCGGCGCGATCCGCGCGGGAACGTACGCCGCCACTCCCGGGTCCGCGCTCGCCGACTGGGATCTCGTCTCCTCGACCTGCGACGACGGGAGCGCGCCGGCCGCCATCTCCGTCTCCGCCGGCGAGACCGTCACCTGCACCTTCACGTACGTCAAGCGCGGCCGGATCCTCGTCGACCAGGTGACGGTTCCGGCCAATGATCCCCAGGCGTTCGCGTTCTCGTTGACCGGAGGCCCGAGCGCGGTGTCGCTCGGATTCTCGCTCACCGACGCCGCGGCGCCGTATCAGGCCACGAGCCTCAAGTCCGGGACGTACGCGGTCGCGCAGACGCCGGCCGGCGCCGCGTGGGATCTGTCGTCCGCGATCTGCGATAACGGGAGCCCGATCACCGCGGTCCAGCTCGCCCCGGGCGCGACGGTCACCTGCACCTTCACCAACGTGAAGAGGGGGACGATCACGATCGATGTCGTCACGACCCCCGCGGCCGATCCCCAGTCGTTCGCCTTCACGCTCACCGGCGGCCCGGACGCGATCTCGCAGAGCTTCTCGCTGGCCGACGCGACGACCCCGTACGCCTCCGGCCTCCTCCGCCGCGGCACGTACGCGGCCGCCGCTTCGAGCATTCCTGCCGGATGGGACCTCGCCTCCTCGACGTGCTCGGACGGGAGTGCCCCGGGCGCGATCGGCCTCGATGCCGGCGAGAGCGTCACCTGCACCTTCTCGTTCGTCAAGCGCGGCCGGGTGCGCGTCGACGTCGTGACGACCCCCGCCGCCGATCCGCAGTCGTTCGGCTTCACGCTCACCGGCGGTCCCACGTCCCTGAACGCGAGCTTCAGCCTCACCGACGCGAGCGCCCCGTACGACTCCGGCGCGATCCGCCCCGGGACGTATGCCGCCACCCCGGCGAGTCTTCCCGACTGGGACCTCGCGTCCTCGAGCTGCGACGACGGGAGCGCGCCGTCCGCCATCGGCCTCGGGGCCGGGGAGACGGTCACGTGCACCTTCACGTTCGTCAAGCGCGGCCGGATCATCGTCGACGAGGTGACGGTTCCGGCCGGTGATCCCCAGGCGTTCGCCTTCACCTTGACCGGCGGTCCGAGCGCGGTCTCGCTCGGCTTCTCGCTGACCGACGCCGCGGCACCCTACCAGTCCGCGAGCCTCAAGCCCGGAACGTACGCGGTCGCCCAGACCAACCCCGGCGCGGCGTGGGATTCGACCGGTGCGACCTGCAGCGACGGCAGCGCCCCGGGCGCGGTCGTTCTCTCGCCCGGCGAAACCGTGACGTGCACGTTCCACAACGTCAAGCGCGGGAAGATCCTCGTCGACGTGGTGACGCTCCCCGCCGGCGACCCGCAGGCGTTCTCGTTCACCTTGAGCGGCGGTCCGGACGCCGTGTCCCAGAGCTTCTCGCTGACCGACGCCGCGGCCAAGTACGACAGCGGCTACGTCCGGGCGGGCACGTTCGCGGTGGCGCAGGGCGCGCTCCCCGCGGAATGGGACTTCACGTCGGCGACCTGCAGCGACGGCAGCGCGCCGGGAAGCATCGGGCTCGACCCCGGTGAGGTCGTCACCTGCACGTTCACCTACACCAAGCGCGGACACGTGGTGATCGTCGTGGACGCGCGTCCCGACGACCCGCAGGACTTCTCGTTCACGCTCCAGGGCCCCGGCGCCGCGCCGGTCTTTCTCCTCGACGACGACGGGAACGCTCTGAACGATCTCCCGCCGAGCCGGACCTTCATCTTCCTGCCGGGAAGCATCTCGGCGCAGCAGGCCCCTCCCGACGTCATGTGGGATCTGACCTCGATAAGCTGCGTCAGCTCGCAGGGCCGGAGCGGCTTCGGCGTCGATCTTCCGAACCGGACCGCGTCCTTCACGCTCAACCCCGGCGAGACGGTCACCTGCACGTTCGTCGACACGAAACGGGTCCAGATCACGGCCGTCAAGATGCTCGCGGACGCGACCCCCGGGCCGACGACCGACCCGACACAGATCCTGTTCCCGTACACCTCGAGCTGGGGCGAGTCGTTCTCGCTCAGGCACCTCGAGCACCACACGAGCCCGTGGCTCATCGGCGGGCGCGCGTACACGGTCTCGGAGAATCCGAACGGGCCGTGGCAGGTGTCGAGCGTCTGCGTCTTCCCCGACGGGACCCGCGTCACGGGCGGCGCCAGCGTCAGCGTCACGCCGCCGGCCGGGGCCGCCGTGACGTGCACGTTCACGAACACTCCTCCTCCGATCCACCCCGGCTCCTCGGGATTCTGGAAGAACTGGCGGAACCACTACACCGACGCGCAGTTCCGCTCGATCGTCGACCAGGCGTTCCGCGGGTCCCCGATCTACCTCTCGCTGTTCGTCGGCGGCACAGGCGCGCTGCGCGCGGACGCGATCGCCAGCATCGACGCGATCTATTCGTCCGGCGGCGGATCCGACACCGGCAGACTCATGATGGAGCTGACGAGCACCATGCTCAACATCTCCGTGAGCAATGCGTCGAACCCCGCGGTCCACGCGCTCCAGATCAACAGCGACATCAGCCGCGACACGAAGCTCAACCTGAGCTCCATGCCCGATACCGAAGCGTTGATCCGCAGCCTCGCGCCGTGCGACATGGCCATCGGCGTGCGCATCGGCGACCTGATCGACATCGCGGAAGCGACCTGGACCGGCAACGTGGCGGCCGGCACCTACCGGTTCGATCTCCTCAGCGCGACGGGCCAGCAGACGCTCGGCAACCTCTTCAACGGCATCAACGTCGGCGACCACGTCGTCGTCGATCCGGGCTCGGTCAGCACGACCCCCCGCGGTCTCGCGATCGGCGGCCCGGTCACGCACGACTGGTACCCCGACGCCGACCACGACGGCCACGGCGTCCTCGGCACGATCGCCGAGACCTGCGACGCGACAGCCCCGGCGGGGTTCGCGGCGTCCTTCGACGACTGCAACGACTCGAATGCAACCGTCTACCCCGGGGCCCCGGAGCTGTGCGACGGGATCCGGAACGACTGCTCCAACGCCTCCTGGTCCGCCGCGTACGAGCAGGACAACGACGGGGACGGCTACTCCGCGTGCCAGGGCGACTGCGACGACACGAACCCCGCGGTTCATCCGGGCGCGACCGAGATCTGCAACGGCATCGACGACGACTGCAACGGCCTCGTCGACGACGACCGCTTCGGCGCCGACAGCGACGGCGACGGTGTCCACAACGTCTGCGACAACTGCCCGTTCGTCGCGAACGCGTCGCAGGCCGATACCGACCACGACGGAATCGGCGACGCGTGCGACGACTGCCCCCTCGTCGCCGACCCGCAGCAGCTCGACACCGACGGCGATCACGTCGGCGACGCCTGCGACAACTGCCCCAAGGTCCCCAACACGCATCAGGACGACACCGACGGTGACGGCGTCGGCGACGCCTGCGACAACTGCGTCCTCGACTGGAACCCGGACCAGACCGACTTCGACCACGACGGCCAGGGCGACGTCTGCGATCTCGACGACGGGCTGATCTACATCACCGGATTCAGCGCCGACAAGAACGACCTGGAGTGGCAGAAGGAGTCCGGCTACACGCAGTGGAACGTCTACAAGGGCTCGATCGCGGTCCTCCGCTCGACCCGCGTGTACACGCAGACCCCCGGCACCGCGGGCCTCGCCGCCCAGGGATGCCACCTCGACAACACCTGGTATCGCGACCTCTCCGCCATGCCCGCCGGACGCAACGCGTTCTACCTCGTCACGGGGATCTCGAACGGGGTGGAGAGCAGCCTCGGAACCGACAGCTTCGGAGTGACGCGGCCCAACACCAGCCCCTGTCCGTGATTCGTGCCGAGCCCCCCAGCTCGCTGGCCCGGCTTCCTCCGCCGCTTCCCGAGTGGCGGACGGAAGCCGGGCCGTTCCCCGACAGTCGGGTGATGACCTGATACGGGCGTTCGCCTGCGGCACCGGTGATAGAGTGTCGGCAGGTCGTGATGCGGACCTTCGCGTACATGCTCCGCAGCGTTCGCGCCGTAGCGGGGCTTGCCGTGGCGCTCACGGCCGCTTCCGCCGACGAGCCGTTGCGCTTGACCCTGGAGGATGCCGTCGTCCGCGGGCTCGACGCGAACCTCGCCGCGATCACGAGCCGCGAAGCGGTCCGGCGGGCCGAGGGGGCGAAGGACGTCGCGCGGTCGCGGCAGCTCCCGACGATCTCCGCGGGCGTGTCCGGAACGCGCCAGGTGATCGATCTCGAGGCGTACGGCTTCCCGCCGCCTGCGGGCGGCTCGCCCCTCGTCGGCCCGTTCAACGTCTTTGACGCGCGCCTCTACCTCTCGCAGTCGCTCCTCGACCTCCAGGCGAACGACCTGAGGCACGCGGCGGGGCTTTCGAGCTCCGCCGCGCGCTCCGGAGCTGCCGCGACGCGGGAGACCGTCGTCCTCGTCTGCGCCGGCGCCTACCTGCGGGCCGCGGCGGACGAGCGGCGGATCGAGGCGGTCCGCGAGCAGGTCGCCGCGGCGGAGTCCCTCTACGAGCATGCGGTCCGCCTCAAGGAGTCGGGAGTCGTCGCCGGGATCGAGGTCCTGCGCGCGCGGGTCCAGCTCGAGGCGCAGCGCCAGCGACTGATCGTGGCCGAAAACGAGGACGCCAAGGACAAGCTCTCGCTCGCCCGCGCCATCGGGCTTCCGCTCGAGCAGCCGTTCACCCTCGCGGACTCCCTCGTGTACAAGCCCGCCGGGGAGGTGGATCTCGAGGGCGTGCTGCGCGAGGCGTACGACGCGCGCGCCGACCTGAAGCAGGCCGAGAGCGACCTCGCGGCGGCGGAGGCGACGCGGGCGGCCGACCGGCACCAGCGCGTCCCCACGCTCCAGGTCAACGCGGACCTCGGCGTGATCGGGTCGAACACGCCGAGCCTGGAGAAGACCTACATGGTCGGGATGGGGCTGCGGTTCCCGCTGTTCGAGGGGGGCCGCATCGACGCCCGCGTGCTGCAGGACGACGCGGAGGTGACGCGGTTGCAAGCCGCGCTGACCGATCTCAAGGCGGGCGTGGCGCTCGACGTGCGGGCGGCGCTTCTCGACCTGACCTCCGCGGACGAGCGCGTGAAGGTCGCCCAGGGGGCGCTCGACCTCGCGCGCGAACAGCTCCGGCAGTCCCGGGACCGGTTCGACGCCGGGGTGGCCGGAAACCTCGAGGTCGTCCAGGCGCAAGACGCGCTCGCGCGGGCCTCCGACGATTACCTGGCGGCGCTCCACGCGCACGCTCTGGCCCGGCTGACGCTCGCGCACGCGCGCGGCGCGGCCGAGCGCGAGATCCCGATGTTCCTCGAGGGCGAGGGAGGCCCGACACATGGCTGAGCTCCAGACGGAATCGGCACCCCCGCAAGCGGGGCTCACGCCGGCGCGGCGGCGCGCGGCCACCGCGATCCTGGGCGGCGGCGCGCTCGTGGCCGCTCTCGCCGGGCTTGCGTTCTGGCTCCATGCCCGGTCGCGCGAGTCGACCGACGACGCCTGGATCGAGGGGAACATCGTGACGATCGCCGCGCGCGTCGGCGGCACGGTCAGGGAGGTCCTCGTCGAGGACCAGCAGGTCGTCCCCGCCGGCGCGGTCCTCATGAAGATCGATCCCGCGGATTACGACGTGGCGCTGCGCAAGGCGGAGGCGGAGGCCGCCGATGCGACCGCCGCGGCCGCGGCCGCGCGCGCTGCCGTGCCGATCACCGCGGCGACCTCGGCGAGCCAGCTCGCCGGGGCGACGGCGGGCGTCGCCGCCGCGCGGAAGGACGCGGACGCCGCCCGGGCGAAGCTCGCCGACGCGAAGGCGACCCACGAGCGCGCGGCCGCCGATCTCGAGCGGTACCGTCAGCTCGTCGCGAAGGACGAGATCTCGCGCCAGCAGTTCGACGCCGCCGTCGCGGCCGAGGCGAGCGCCTCCGCGGCGATCGCCAACGCCGAGGCGGGCGCCGCCGCGGCGCGGGACCGGGTCGCGCAGGCCGAGGCGCAGCTCCGGGCCGCGGAGACGGCGCCCCACCAGAACGACGCGGCGACCGCGCGCTTGCAGGCGGCCGAGGCGGCCGCGGGGAAGAACGACGCCGCGGTCGAGCAGGCGAAGCTCAACCTCGGTTACACGACGGTCGTCGCACCCGTCGCCGGCGTCGTCAGCCGCAAGACCGTCCAGCCCGGCCAGGTCGTCCAGCCGGGACAGCCGGTGATGGCGGTGGTCTCGCTCGAGCCGGTCTGGGTCGTCGCGAACTTCAAGGAGGGCCAGCTCCGCTCGATACGTCCCGGCCAGGAGGCGACCGTCTACGTCGACGCGTTCGCCCGCCGCTATCGCGGCCGCGTCGAGGCGATCGGCGGCGCGACCGCCGGGAAGTTCAGCATGCTCCCCGCCGAGAACGCGAGCGGGAACTTCGTGAAGGTCGTGCAGCGCCTTCCCGTGAAGATCGTGCTCGATCCGGGCCAGGACCCGGAGCACCGGCTGCGGCCCGGCATGTCCGTGGTCCCGACGGTCCTCCTGAGGTAGAGGGCGGCGTGAGCACCCCGGAGCGCGCGGTTCCCGCCGTCAATCCGTGGCTC
>DATKHQ010000178.1:0-3029 GCA_035510175.1 Candidatus Sulfotelmatobacter sp.
CCGCCAGTTCAGACGCCGTGCGGCCGCGGAAAGGTCCCCCCGAGGCAGTGAGGATGAGCCGCCGGATTTCCGACGCCCGGCGCCCGTGCAGGCACTGGTGGAGGGCGTTGTGCTCGCTGTCGACGGGAAGGATCGTGGCCCCCGTCTCGACCGCGCGCGCGGTGAGGAACGCGCCGCCGGCGACCAGCGCCTCCTTGTTCGCGAGCGCGACCGGCGTGCCGGCGTCGATCGCGGCGTAGGTGGGCTCGATGCCGACGGCGCCGACCAGCGCGGACACGACGAGATCGGCCTCGGGATGGCGCGCCGCCTCGACGAGACCGTCGCGGCCGTGCACGATGCGGGTCTCCCGCGGCACGCGGCCGGCCAGTGCTCGGGCCGCGGCTTCGTCCGCGACGGCGACGAGATCGGGGCGGAGCGTTGCCGCCTGGGCAGCGAGCCGCTCGACGTTCCGACCGGCAGCGAGGGCGGCGACGCGGAAGCGCCCGGGGAGCGCCTTGACGACGTCGAGCGTGCTGACCCCGATCGAGCCGGTGGAGCCGAGCAGGACGAGAGTCTTCATGCGGGATCCCGTGCCGACCTCGCGGGCCCTCGCGGCGTCAGGCCGCGAGGAATGCCCGCCAGTAATAGTAGAGGACGGGACCGGCGACGAGCAGCCCGTCGATCCGGTCGAGCATGCCGCCATGCCCGGGGAGAAGTGCCGAGGAGTCCTTGACCCCGGCCGCGCGCTTCCAGGCGCTCTCGGCGAGGTCCCCCACGATCCCGGCCGCCCACACCGCGGCCGCGATCGCCAGCGCGTGCGGAACGGAGAGGCGCTGGAAGAACCAGAAGTGCGCGAGCATCGATCCGGCGACGCTCCCGGCAAGGCCGCCGGCCGCGCCTTCCCACGATTTCTTCGGAGAGACCTTCGGGGCGAGGGGGTGGCGCCCGAACGCGGTGCCGACGTAGTAGGCGGCCGCATCGGCAAGGGCGACGCACACGAGCAGGAGCATCAGCAGATCCGAACCGTCCTCCCCGGCCACCGCGCGCAATCCGACGCAGTGGCCGAGCGTGAACCCGACGAAGAGCACGGGCGCGACCGTCGTCACCGCGGCGTCGAGCATCGCGGCGGGATCGTCGCGCCTCCAGAGCACCCCGACGGGGACGAGAACGGCCGCGGCGGAGAGTGCGGCGAGAGGGGTCAGCGCCGCGGGCTTGGCCGCGAATCCCCACGCCGTGGCCAGGCACAGGAGGACGCCGAGCGAGCGGAACGGGCGCGAGCCGCGCGTCTGGAGGAGCCCGTACGCCTCCCACGAGGCGAGGGCGACGACGACGAGGGCGGCGACGAGGAACGCCGGGAACGGCGCGCGCTTGCAGAGGTACCACGTCAGCGGCACGAGGACCGCCGCCGTGAGGAGGCGGGTCATCCGCGAACGAGAGCCTCGGAGCCCTCGGCGGCCTCGCGCGGGGACAGGCCGCCGAAGCGGCGCTCGCGGCGCTGGAACTCGAGCAGCGCCAGCAGCAGGTCGCGCTTCCGGAAGTCGGGCCAGAGCACGTCGGTGACGACGAGCTCGGCGTAGGCGATCTGCCAGAGGAGGAAGTTCGACACGCGCATCTCGCCGCCGGTGCGGATGACGAGATCGGGATCGGGCTGTCCCGCCGTGTACAGGCAGCGCGCGATGGCCTCCTCGTCGATGTCCTCCGCGCGGATCCCGCGGCGCACCATCGCTCGCATCGCGTCGACGATCTCCGCCCGTCCGCCGTACGACAGCGCCAGGTTGAGGAGCAGGCCGGTGTTCTGCGCGGTCGCCTCGACGCCGATGCGCAGCTCGCGCTGGACGGTGGCGGGCATCTCCCCGAGGCGCCCGATGACCGAGACGCGGACGTTGTTCGCCCGCAGGTTCTCGAGCTCCGCGCGCATGTACTCGCAGAGGAGATCCATCAGGAAGTCGATCTCCGATTTCGGGCGCTTCCAGTTCTCCTTGGAGAACGCGTACACCGTGAGGGCGGAGATGCCGAGCTGGCCGCACGATTCGACGGTCTCGCGCACCGAGACGATCCCGGCGCGGTGTCCGGCGATCCGAGGGAGGCGCCGGTTCCTCGCCCAGCGCCCGTTCCCGTCCATGATGACGGCGACGTGACGGGGAAGGCGATCGAGGTCGAGCTGGCCGAGCAGCCCCGCATCCTCGCTGCCCGGGGCCGCAAGCCGCGCTACGTCCGCCATCCCTGCTCGCTCGAAGCCACGTTCACCTCGCCGGAGAAATCCGCCGCTCGCGGGGAATCTTAATGCCTCGGCGCAGCCTTGGGCAACCGAACTGCAGCCAAACGGAGGCGGCCTCGCTAACGATCGTCGAACCCGCGCGGATGCGCCTCGTGCCAGTGCCAGGCGTCGGCGACGATCGTGTCGAGATCGGGCCGCCGGCGCCGCCAGCCGAGCCTGCGTTCCGCCCTCTCGAACGAGGCGACGAGGATCGCGGGGTCTCCCGAGCGCCGCGGCGCGCGCTCGGTGCGCGGTGCCGCACCGGTCACGCGGGCCACGCTGGCGATGACCTCGCGGACGGAGAAGCCCTCGCCGTTTCCCAGATTGAACGTGCCGGCCTCGAGCGAGCCTTGCTCGAGCGCGTGGAGCGCCTGCACGTGCGCGTCCGCGAGATCGGAGACGTGGACGTAATCGCGGATGCAGGTGCCGTCGCTCGTGGGATAGTCCTCGCCGAGGATCGGTGTCGCGGGGCCGCCGTCGGCGACCGAGCGCAGGAGGCGCGGGATCAGGTGCGTCTCGTTTCCGCCGTGGTCCTCGCCGATGTCCCCGCCGGGGTGCGCCCCGGCGGCGTTGAAGTATCGAAGAGACGCGTGCCGCAACCCGTGCGCCCGGTGGTACCACCAGAGCATCCGCTCGACGGCGAGCTTCGTCTCCCCGTATGGGTTCGTGGGAACGCAGGGGTGCTCCTCGCGGATCGGCACGTCGCTCGGCTCGCCGTAAACCGCGGCCGACGACGAGAAGACGATCGCGCGGATCGCATGCCGCCGCGCGGCCTCGAGCAGCTCGACCGACC